>CAYFQQ010000185.1:0-4476 GCA_964345265.1 uncultured Coxiellaceae bacterium | reverse complement strand
TTGACCAATTTTAAGTGCTATTTCACGTCATACCCGCGAAGGCGGGTATCCAAAGAGCCCCAAATTAAATGGATTCTCGCATTCACGAGAATGACAGTATCAAAATGAGAATTGCTGATCGTCTGTATCAATCATCAATGATAAAGAGGTAGCGTTTATAATTAAAGGAAATGAAGCAGATAGGGCGATAAAATTCTTACAGAATACAGGAATAATTACAGCTAATGTGGGTAAAATCATACTGCAGAAAATAAACGAAGGTCGGGAAATAGATGATACATATGTTGTTGAGGTAACTCCTCGGACTTGAGTTATATATATACTTTTGGACTATACTCTAAATTATTCCCAATATTTCTGGAGTCTAGTCCGAATTTTAGTTTCGTGCTTTAAAAAGGTAATTTAATTAGTGGTCAAAATAAAATAAATTGAACTTTTAGCTTTTCAAAGCTTGACATAGGATTCCTGCTATTGGTATAAAGTACATTGTCCTTTAGGACGCTTTATCTGCCTTCGCAAAAAACCTACAAGTGTAAGTCGGTGGACGAATGCGAAGAAGGGTAGAATCCTCCGTAATTTTAGCGAAGGAGGATAAAGTTCTCCGTAGCTTTAGCGAAGGAGAATGGCTTCAGTGGACTTCGCTCCACGCGAAGCTAATAATTAAGATACCAGAGGCATAAGCCTGTGGAACTTCAATTTTTATTAACGGATATTTATAGGGGAAATAATGAATAAGACAGACTTAAGTGATAAAATTGCACAAATTAGCGGTATTTCAAAAGCTGCTGCAAGTCGTGCATTAGATGCTTTTACTACAACTGTAATCAAAGCACTCGCCAAAGGCGAAGACGTTGTTTTAGTTGGGTTTGGTACCTTTACTACTTCCAAACGTAAAGCTCGTTCTGGACGCAATCCACAGACAGGTGCAGTTATTAATATTCCTGCAACTGTCGTTGCCAAATTTAGAGCGGGCAAAAAACTTAAAAGCGCAGTAAAATAACTTGTGACAAAATGCTGCCCTGATAAATTTTGTTAGGGCAGCTATTTATTATTATTTTGGGTGCTTAGCTCAGGGGGAGAGCGTCGCCCTTACAAGGCGAAGGTCGTAGGTTCAAATCCTGCAGCACCCACCAATAAAATCAATAACTTATACTTAATGGTGTATAATAAATAATGGTTATGGTTGAGAATAAGAAAATAGCTACCCAGAAAATCAAGATACTAATTGTGGACGATGATCATGTGTGTCTAGAAGCGATAAAGCAATTATTGCTCAATCATTATCAATGTGAAGTAGATGCTGTTGATTCGGCAGAAAAGGCGCTGAATCGTGTTAATGAGATGGAATTACAGTGGCAACCCAAATGCTATAACTTAATTTTTATGGATATTAACTTGCCAATTCTTAAGGGTGATCTTGTAACCAAGATAATTAAAGCCGAATCTAATGTGGAAAGAACACCAGTTATTGCGATAACAGGGCAAGATACCGCCGTAAATGAGAAGTTATTTTTTGATCGTGGTATAGTGGAGATTGTAATCAAGCCAGTTACGATTGAGAAGTTGAACTATGTAATGAAGAAATACCTTCGTATTTAATATGGAGCGGTAGTTCAGTTGGTTAGAATGCCGGCCTGTCACGCCGGAGATCGCGGGTTCGAGTCCCGTCCGCTCCGCCATTTAGGAGCTTAAATATGCTGCAAAGTATGCGTGAACGTATGCAGGGAATTATTGCAGGGGTAATTGTTTTTATAATTTGTGTGACTTTTGCCTTCTGGGGTATTCAATATTATTTACGGGGACGTGGCAATACTGATGTCGTTGCAAAAGTTAATGGCGTTAAAATAACTAGAATGCAATTGCGAGCAGCATATGAAAGAGCAAGACAAGTACTTATGCTGCATATGGGAAAGGATTTTTCTCTTGACCAAAAAACCCAAGCTCAGCTCAGAACACAAGTCTTACAGCAATTAGTTAATACTCAAGTGCTTACTAAAGAAGCGTTAGGATTAGGATTTCAAGTTAGTTTGCAACAAGTCAATGCCTTGCTTAACCAGATGCCGCTTTTTCAGGTTAATGGACATTTTTCAGCTAGTCGATTTCAGCAAGTATTAAGTAATATGTTATATTCTGAAGAAGAATTTATTGCAGATTTAGAACAAAGAATGATAATCAGTCAGTTGCAATCGGGTATTGTTGAAAGCGCCTTTGTGTTACCGAATGAAATAGATAATTTTGTGAAATTGATTAAACAGACTCGTGATATTGGTTATGTGATTATTCCTGGTTCACATTTTGTTAATAAAATCAAGGTATCTGATCATGAAGTTAAAGAATATTATCAGCAACATCAACAGCAGTTTAGAATCCCACAACAAGTAAGTATTGCATATTTAGAGTTGTCTGCGGAGAATTTAAGAGATCAAGTACAGGTTACACCTGCTGAGATGCAACAATTCTATCAAGATAATATAGACCAATACTCATATCCTGAAAGTTGGCAAGTAGCACGGATTTTTGTTGCATTGCCTGCAAATGCTGATGAAAATGCTGTAAAACAAGCTAAAGCCAAAATAAATACATTAGTGAAACAAGCGCAATTTAACAAGCCAAGTACGCTGGTGCGTGGACAAATATCCCAAGTCTTTGTGGATGAATTACAAAAGTTAAAAGTAGGGCAAGTTTCGAATCCGATCAGAACTCCAGAAGGATTATATGTTGTAAAACTTCTGCAAACTCAAAAGGCGCAGGTTGATCCTTTCTCTAGAGTAAAGAATAAGGTTAAGGATGCATTAGTTAAGCAAAAAACGATGCGACTGTTTGATCAGGAAAATGATAAATTGTCTGATCTGACTTATACACATTCCGACACTTTACAAGTAGCAGCAAAACAACTTGATTTACTAATTCAGACTAGCAATCTATTTACTGATCAGGGAGATAAAAGTGGTTTATTAGCTAATCCGAAAGTTATTAAAGCAGCGTTTAGCGATGCAGTTTTAAAACAGAATTATAACAGTGATCCTATTGAGCTAAAGCCTGGCCAAGTAATAGTGCTTCGAATTAAGCAGCATGTACCTTCCAGTGTCAAACGGTTATCGGAAGTAAAATCTGTTGTACAACGTCAGTTGATAGCTGAAAGAGCCAGTTTGGAAGCAGAGAAGTTGGGAAAGAAATTATTGATAGATATCAAACGTGGTAAACCGGCTAGGGAAATCATTGAGCAGCAAGGACTAAAGTGGAATACAGCCGATAAGGTTGAACCTAAACAAACTAGAATAGACCAACAAATAATTAAAACAGCTTTCAATTTACCTCTACCGCGGTCCAATAAACCTGAAACTATCGGGATTAATTTGGATAACGGTGATTATGCGTTAGTGCAAGTCACTAAAGTATATCCAGGTAATGTAAAACAATTGAGTAAAAAACAGTTACAGCGTTTTAAGCATGCTGTAGCACTTAATTTTGGACAAGCAGATTATGAATTGTATACAAATAAGTTAATATCTAAGGCAAAGATTAAGAAATTCGCGTTTTGACGCTGTCATTCTTTTAAAACTGTCATTCCCGCGAAGGCGCATAGTGTTAACATAAGGATTTAATTCCGTCATTCTAGCCATGGATTGGCCAGAATCCAGCAACAAGGATGTTTATTACACCGCACATCGTGAGGGCTATGGATCCCGCGGTCAAGCCGCGGGAAGACGAAAAGAGTTGCGGGATGACGGGAGGGAGTGTCAGATGGAGGAAAAAGATTGCGAGTATGACCTGAAAAGAGGATAAAAAATTGATTTTCAGAGATAGAGAACAGGCAGGCCAGCAGTTAGCAAGTAGTTTGGAAAAATACCGTGATAAAAATCCCCTTATTTTGGGGATACCAAGAGGAGGTGTTGTTGTCGCTTATCAAGTTGCTAAGGTTTTAAAAGCACAATTAGATGTTATAGTAGCTCGTAAATTAGGAGCTCCATCGCAACCTGAATTTGCCATTGGAGCTATCGCACCGAATGGAATAAGGGTTTTAAATAAAGAGTCGGTACATTATTTTGGGTTAAGCAAACAAGATATTGAAAATTTAGTAGCAAGGCAACAGCAGGAAATGGAACGCCGTATTCAACTTTATCGATCGGGTAGAGAGGATTTAGATGTCGAGGATCGAATTGTCATTGTAATTGATGATGGTTTGGCAACAGGTTTAACAGCTATTGCAGCGGTGCGTTCGGTTAAAAAGGGTGGGGCAAAACAAATCATTTTAGCAGTTCCAGTTTGTGCGGCAGATACTTTTCGCAATATGCAACAAGAAGCCGATGAAGTTATTTGTTTATCGGTTCCTGAATATTTTGATGCAGTTGGCAGGTTTTATCAGGATTTTCCGCAAACCACAGATGACGAAGTAATAACTCTGCTCAAGGGCAAATCTTATTAGCTACATAATTTACCGTTCCCGCATAGAATAAAGAATAATTCCAACTTAAT
>CAYFQQ010000184.1:0-3172 GCA_964345265.1 uncultured Coxiellaceae bacterium | reverse complement strand
TGTAGGAACAGGCATGCCTGTTCCCTACGCCCTGGATACTCGCTTTCGAGAGGATGACATGATGTGATGTTTAAAATTTAATTGTACTTTACCGACCACATAGTGATTATTTTCTTTTTACTAAAATCAGAAAAATCATAAATCGCATTGTTCGTAGGTGAATCCATCGCCTCCCATAAAACACCATTCCAATAATCCAGTTTCCCAGCCACTCCAGCTGCCCAAGCATCATCGATAGCGTATATCTTAATTGTTTTCAAGTTATCAGCGCTCGGTTTAGTAGTCATCCAGTCTATACCATTATAAAAAACGTTATGTTGCCCTTCTCCAACAGCCCAACCTATATTATCGCGTACATCAAGGCTTTCTAAAGATGTGCTCACAGGCGAATTTTCTATCTTCCAACTGCTTCCATCCCAACTAAGTACAACACCATGATTGCCAACTGCCCAAGCTTTATTATTTGAAATTACAATAATATCATGTAAGTTTTCACTAGTGGGACTGGTATCAATTTGCCAACTTCCACCATTATACCGTAAAATAATCCCTCCCATACCAGCTGCAAATCCAAAGGAACTATTCAGCATAGAAATAGCCTCCAAATCGTTAGTGGTTGGTGAACTAAAATCGCTCCAAGTATTTCCATTCCAGTGCAATATAACCCCGTCATCACCTACTGCCCATGCATCAGTATTTGAGATCACAGACACATCTCGTAAATTTTTCACTGTCGGACTAGTAACAGTTACCCAATTACTACCATTATATGTAATAATGGTGCCGGTGTTACCTACGGCAAAACCAAAAGAATTATCATTCAATGTTGATATGCCATATAAATTCTTATGTGTTGGAGAATATGGATACAACTGCCACGCTAAACCGTTCCAAGTCAACATTGTCCCATTTTTACCAACCGCCCACATAAATTGACTATCATATATAGCACCACGAACAATACTTTTGCCACGAGGATTATTAAAATCAGGTACTACACCTTCAGAAACTAAAGTACACTGATCCTGCCTAACATTGCTGCCAATACTATGCTCAGATGCAATTGTCCCAGCACTGCCGCGATGTGCGCCAACTAATGAGTTACCACTTATAGCGGCATAATCAATTGCTTCTTTTCCAATGATGACTCGTCCTTGATTCGCATATCCAAGTGTTGATGTGAGCGGAATTAGTGTCGTCACAGAATCAATCGTACTGCTAAGAGTCGCAGATGGTGAAGGATGATTATATGTTGATGTGATTTTGAATTGCCCATTTTCAAAGGTTATCGGATTTGAATAAATAGTATTAATATCATTACAAACGATATCTAATCGCATAAGTTTATGTAAACCATACTGTAAACCTGATTCCGCCTCATAAAAAGCCTGCTTTGACAATTGATATCTACTAGCCGAATCAGCACTGCCGACAAACATATAAACAATAGCAGCAGCAAAGAGAGCAATTATAACGATCATAATTACAGCTGCGATAAGCAAAAATCCATGCTGTGATTTATTGTTTATCATCGTAGATTCCTTAGACATGCAACAGTCTGTAAATTTGTAGTGACATTTCTTTTGCTAATGGTAGTCGCAATATGAACACAACGTACGTTAGCCACTTCTAACGGATTAGTTACTTCTTGATTATTGGCATCGAAATAAGTAAAAGTTAAAGCATTTACTCCATCAGCTAAACTTATACCATTGCGAGTTAGATAATTACCAGAACGAGAATATACAATATTTTCGCCATTCATATCAGTAAAGGCAATTTGATTATTAGAGCTAATATCTAAATCCGCTACACTAGGCGAATGAATTTCTCGAATTTCATTTGCCATACGTCGCAAAGCAAGTCGACTCTGCCATGTTGCGTCAACAAGATCACGGCTTGTATACCCTGCTTCAAAAGCTTTATGCAATACTAGACCTCCTATTGTAGCCACAATACCCAAAATAAAAATTACTATTACTATCTCGACTAATGTAAAACCTTTATTCTTCATGTTTAATAATCTGCAATTAAAGTTTTCAACGAAGCATTACCATCACCACTTGTGGTAACAGTAATGATCTTATAATCAGGATTTCCAAGCCAATCATTTGCAATTGTTGCAGTTACAGTGTAGTTGCCTGATACAGAACAAATAGTAAGCGGAGAACTTTCTGAACACGGATCAGTAAAATCAGAAAATCCATTAATATTTTTCTGGGCAAGAATCAACTCCATCCGTTGTTGAGTTAGTTCAAGAGCTTCAGTCTGTTTATCAATACGATCGACGTAACGTAAGGTAATAATTAATGGTACTAATACACCTATTCCTATGCCCAATAAAATAATAAAAATTATTAATTCAATTAAACTAAATCCTCGTTTATTCATCATGAACTGACACTCACATAACCTGTCGTTTCGGTAACTATTATATTTCTTGTCGCAGAACCTGCAGCTAATTGAACAATTTCGTTACTCAACAAAGCTCCGCTACTGCAATCACAAGGGGCACCTTTACCATTGAAAGCAATGCAGTTAGGCGTTGGAGGATTATTGAAAGTAATACCATTTCCTAGCAAAATAAGCGTCGATTTCGCTGCCGGATGTTTTACTGCAACATTATTGTTATCTGCAATATTATAGTTGTTACTGGCAAAATTAATTCGATAACGTTCATTATGCGACATAGAAAGTGTTTGAGTGTAGCGGACATCGCTTGCTACTTGATATGCTAAAGCTTCCAACTCGATTGACTTAGAGGGCCACTTAACTACAGTGACTACTAGCACTATAACTAATAGTACGAGGACAATAACTAATTCCACCAGAGTAAAACCACTGTTTTTTGTACCATACTCCATGGTTTATCCCACTTTTTAGTATCTCATTTTACCATATTGCTTGCAAAATTCTATTGCCGAGTGGTCTTCGCCAGCAATTCTCATTTTGTTAATTAAATCTACTCCGTTGGCATTTAAATTTTGTCATCCCGTCATGGATTGACGGGATCCAGGCTACAGGGATGTAACAAGCATACTAAATTTGCGTCCATTTCCATTGTACATTATTTCAAATTGCGCAATTTATAGTTTTTGAGCACAGCAATTCTCATTTTGATGCTGTCATTCTCGCGAATGCGAGAATCCATTTAATTTGGGGCTCTTTGGAT
>CAYFQQ010000183.1:0-3729 GCA_964345265.1 uncultured Coxiellaceae bacterium | reverse complement strand
GATGCTGTCATTCTCGCGAATGCGAGAATCCATTTAATTTGGGGCTCTTTGGATACCCGCCTTCGCGGGTATGACGTGAAATAGCACTTAAAATTGGTCAAAATTAGAATTGCTGTTTGACAAAATTAGAATTTGATATTGTATAATTTGATATTGTATAATATGTTCGGTACAAAAATTATATTATATAAAATTTTTCGGAGGTACTATGTTTAACAGTAATATCTATAGAGATATAGATGTAATTGTCGTTGGTGCTGGTGTTTCAGGTGTTTTTGCGGCTCTAGAACTTGCTGAAAAATATAAAGTATTAATTATAGAACAGGAATCTAATGTAATTCCCCGCGGTAGTACCAGTTACAATCAATGCTATAAACTACATTCTGGAGTTCATTATTTTGGGGACCCGTTAACTGCAAGAAAATGCCTATTAGATTCCATCGAATGTGCAAAAAAATGGCCAGAACATCTCTTAGGAGATCCTGGTTCAAAAGCAAGACGCAATAGACATTACATCATGTCTAACTCGCTATTTGATAAATCTAAAGCAAGAAAAGTTGCAGCTCTGTTAAGATTAACATATAAAACAGAAGTAGAAAAAGACCTGACAAATAAAGTTTTTTCCGAACCCGAAGAATTTATTCAAGAAATAACAACAGCCTACGAATATCCTTATGTAGCACAAAGTATGGATTTTAGACGGAAAGATGGCTCGATACAAAAGGCGCAAGTTGCATTAGCTTTTGATGTTGGTGAACCACAAGTCGACATAGTTTTTATGCAAAACAATATACAAAAACGTATTGAGGAGCATCCTAATATATCAACACTATTTCAGCATAAAGTTGTAAACATCAAACCTACTGAAAATAAATTCGGTTATGAAATTACTGTGACCAATAGGTCAGGGAAAGAATCTACCGTTTTCAGCAAAGGTGTCGTGAATTGTGCCTGGCAAAACATTGAAACATTAAATGCTACAACAGGGTTATCTGATACCACTGAAGATAAATTACTAATTCGCATGAAAATTAGTATATTAGCAAGATTGCCAAATACATTAAGAAATATAGATACTTGTATATTTTCATTAGGCCCATATTGTTCTATTACAAATCAATTTAATGGAACAGCTGTTCTAACGTACGAACCAATTACCAATATAGATCAATATCTTCAAGGAGAGGAACCCTCAGATAAAATAAGATCCATCCAAGAACTTCAAGAAGATGGAGTGATTCCTCTAGAAACTGAATTAGGCCAACAATTAGCCAAGGATATCATAACTGGATGTTCAATTTACGTACCTGAAATAAATACAGCTGAAGCCCTGGAAGTACGAGCCGGATATGTAAAAATGTATATGGAGCCGAATGAAAAATACTCAATATATGAAAAAGAAAGCCCTATTCATCGAAGAAGAGAAGATGGTATATTTGTGCATCCGGGAACCGCTTCATGCTTCATATCAGCTGCAGCAATGAAGATGACATATGCCAGTTCCAACGCCACAAAAATATATAGGTTTATGCTTCAGCAGATGGAAAATCGAGCTAGCTGGGAAGCTAAAATAGATGACCCTGAACAAAAAAGAAAACTTGATGAGGCAGCTATATCTACAAACCAGAGTACAAAAGAATTCTTACAAACTTTATTACAACAAAATCGAGAATTACCATTGGATTTTTCAATAATGATAATAAGAGACTGCATTAGAAACACTTTAGAACAATTTCTTCAAGTAGTTTTAGCTGAAGATAATTTACAAAATGATACATGGGCAGTATATGCGCAAGCTAATAGTAGAACGTTGCAACCTCTTCAACCAACATTGTATTACGATCAAATGTCACAACGTTTTTTCCCTATCAAAATACAAGCTACAAAAGATAACTTACCCGAGATAACTCGAACTCCTCAACCATCACAATAGAGCCTGTATTTATGTTATATACTGAAACAGATATGTATTTTATAAAATACATTATGGATAACCTTCCCAATGCAGTCTTTTGGAAAGATGAACAGCTGCATTTTAGATGGTGTAATCAGAAATTTACGGAGCAATTCGGCTTTAAGACTTCACAAGAAATTATAGGCAAAACTGATTATGACTTCCCGTGGTCACCACAATTAAGAGATAAATATATTGAAGATGATAAACAAATACTAGCTACAGGTATTAGTAAATTAAATTATGAAGAACAACAAAGACAACGAGATGGCTCCATAAGAATCTTGCTTGTAAGCAAAATTCCTATATTTAAAGGAAAAAAAATTATTGGTATTTTAGGCACATATACAGATATAACAGATCGCAAAAAAACAGAGGAAGAACTTAAAAAAGCCAAAGAAGAAGCCGAAATAGCTAACCAAGCAAAATCTAGTTTCCTTGCTGTAATAAGCCATGAGTTACGTACACCTTTATCCGGTATTCTTGGCATGGCACAGGTTCTACATAATAATCTAGCATTATCAACGCAACGTGAGCAGATTGACATAATATTACGATCAGGTAAACATTTATTAAATCTAATTGATGATATCCTTGATTTTTCTAAATTAGAAGCAGGAAAATTGGAAATGATTTATGAAGAATTCAATCTGCATAAACTAATTAAGGATATTGTTTCGGATGCTTACCAATTATTATTGAATAAAAATATTAAATTAATAATAAATTATGATTCTAGCACACCACAAAAAATTATCGCGGATTCAAAGCGCATACAACAAATCATAATGAATTTTATAAGTAATGCAATAAAGTTCACAACAAATGGTTATATCAAGATTACCGTTAAAAATGAAAAAACCGGGAAAGGAATTAGAATTAGCATAAAAGATACTGGTATCGGTATTCCTAAAATTAAACAAAATCTGTTATTTCAAAGGTTTATGCAGTTAGATTCTAAATATAGTCGAAAATTCACTGGAACAGGACTTGGGCTTGCAATCAATAAACAATTGGTTGAAACAATGGGAGGAACTATTGGTGTCAGCAGCGAATATCGCAAGGGATCAACATTCTGGTTTACTTTGCCATTAAATCTTGAGGTATCTCCCAAAAAACTTATCAAAAAAATAAAACCATCATTAGATGATGATGTTCCAATAAAACCCATACACATATTATTACTTGAAGATAATCTCGTAAATCAAGAAGTAACCAAAGTAATGATTGAAAATTTAGGCTGTTCATTAGATATAGTAGACAATGGTAAAGAAGCATTAAAAATGTTTAAGAAACATAATTATGAAATGATAATATCAGACATAAGTTTACCAGGCATGAGTGGTATAGAAGTAATTAAAAAAATACGAGCTCAAGAAGCCAGTAATAAACATATACCTATCATTGCATTAACAGCACACGCCTTGGAAGAAGATCACAAAAACTGTTTAGATGCAGGAGCAGATGATGTATTAACAAAACCAATTATGCAATTCGATTTAAAAGCAATATTACGTAAATGGATTAAATAGTATTTGCAACTCTTTGATATCATTAATGTATTTTATTGGTTTATATTTGGATAATTGTTCTTTATCTCGTATACCATAGCAAACAGCGATTGCATCTACCCCTGCACTATTAGCAAGCTGCATATCATATTCAGAATCTCCTATCATGACTGATTGTCCGGTATCATTTTTTAATTTATTTAATATAATATGTATCATTCGTGGATCTGGTTTTGCATATCCATCATCGCCACATGAAATCGC
>CAYFQQ010000182.1:0-3372 GCA_964345265.1 uncultured Coxiellaceae bacterium | reverse complement strand
TTACAAGCAAAAAGTTATGTAGAGTTATTGGTTCTTGGCCCTTCTACTGCAAGGGATATCATAAATAATTTGAAAATTAATAGATTAGATGTATATAGGGTCTTAAGAGAATTGGTCGAACTGGGATTAATTGAACGTAGTTTAAAAAAACCTTTTAAATTTCAAGTTTTGCCATATGAAGAAGGATTTTCGAATTATATTTCAGAATTTGAAGAAAAAATCATAAATTTAAAAAAACGATCTCGTGAAATAATCCAAAAAATAAAGTTAATAGAAAAGCCACTTTTTTCAAAGTATCGCTTTCCTCAAACTCAACTTAGGTTAATTGAAGGCAGAAATAAAGTATATGTATTATATAGAGAAATGATCAAACGGTTAAAATTAGAATTGATTTGGATAGACCCAGAACAAGGCTTCACACGTATCGCTGATCAATTATTCCTAATATTAAAAAAGAAAAAGAAGATTAATAAAAATATAATAATTAAAGGCATCACAGAAATCACATCAAATAATCTAAATAGTGCAATTAAGTGTTCCAAATATTGTGAAATTCGTCATGTTCCAAATGTAACTTCTCATATTGTCATTAGAGATAGAGAAGAGATAATTTTTGGTGCTGCAGTAAGTGAAAAAGAATCCTTTAACTCAAAATCTCATGTAGAATTATGGACAAACGATGTGAATTTCATTAAACTAATGAAAAAATTCTTTAATACGACATGGAAAGAAGCTTTACCACTAAAAGAAAGACGTAGAATTTTAAATCAAAAAATAAACGAGTAAAAGTTAATTCTATATTTAAAGAGAGAGAATTAAATGTGCACACTAAATTTTTTTTTAATATATATATACTTACATACTAATAGCAAAGCTTTATAAATTAAACGGTATAATAAATTTTTTTTATGCGCATTAGCCGCGCGAATTAAAGGAAAAGGAAAAGAAAATGGCTGAAAAAAGGGTTTTTGTTAGAGCAGCAACCGGTCTCGTTAGATCATTTTCAACTGCTGATGCATGGATGTATAACGTACTCACCATGGCATTATTAACTGGAGCGGTATATACGGTATCAACAACTTTTTACTCTTTTCCAGGAGCCAATATTTTTCTCGGTATCATCTTAACAGCAGTAATAGGACTCTCAATTTGGGTTTTATACGCAATTCTTGTGACGGCAATGCCTCGTAGTGGTGGCGACTACATTTTTCAAAGTAGAATACTAAATCCAGGTATAGGTTTCACTTTTGCAACAGGAGGATTTGTCTTTTGGTCTATCTACTGGGTTGTTTTTTCAGGTGCGACTTGGGCAGAGTTCGGGATAACTCCCTTCCTACAAACGTTAGGTACACAAATGAATGATCCCTCGCTTATTTCAGCAGCACAATGGTTTATGACTTTAGATGGAATGTTTGCTGTAGGAATAATCTTACTATTTGTGTCCACATTTCAGTTGATAGCCCCTGTAAGATATTATACAAAAATACAATGGTTCCTAATGGGAAGTGTACTACTCAGCGTCGGAGTTATCGTAGGTGCCATGATATCAGTGAATAACGCTGGATGGATTGCTAACTTTAATATATGGGCACAAAATCTCGGAGCACCAAATGACTATTACCATGGCGTCATTAATATGGCAAAAGAGCAAGGATTCAATCCAAGTCCTGGTTTCAATTGGTATGATACAATTGGCGTTATTCCAGTCGCATGGGCCACTTTAGCTTGGGCTTTTTGGAGTGTCCAACAGGCAGGTGAAATAAAAAAAGCAGAAGATTTAAAAAACCAGCTTATCATAATTCCCGGTTCAGGACTATTCACGGCGTTAATATGGATAATAATGGCTGCAGGTTTAGTCTTCGTTGTTGGCCAAGAATTTATTGCATCAATAGCTTTCCTAGCTTTTGAACATCCTGAAGTATTAATTACAGTGATAAGTCCCTATTCAAGCTTTTTTGCCAGCATAGCAAGACCAGAGTTCGCATTAGTACTTTCTTTAATATTACTAATTGGTTTTTGGTCTTCATCTTATCAGATCAACTATAACACTATATTAGGCCCAATAAAAATTATGCTTGCAGGTTCCTTCGACAGGGTTTTACCAGAAGTATTCAGTGAAGTCCATGATAGACTACACACGCCAGTTAAAACAGCTTTATTCTGCGTATTTATCGGCTTTTTACAATTCCTTGCATGGCGTTTTATTCCAGGATTAGAAACAATGGTTGTTGCAGCATCGATGGCTCAAGCTGGTCCAATATTGATAACATGTATCGCAGGCATCGTATTTCCTTTTAGAAGTAAAACAAAACAAATTTATGAATCATCGCCGGGAGCAAAAATGAAGGTGGGACGCATCCCCCTAATATCAATCTGCGGCGTCATAGGAGTTATATTCTTGATAACAATAATATCTTTCTGGGCTACAGTACCGGAACTTGGCATGGCATACCCTCCTGCTTTGACATATGTAGCAGCAGTGTATATTTTTCTAGCAATATACTATCTCGTTGCTAAAGCTTACCGTAAAACACAAGGTATTGATATATCATTAGCATTTCAAGAAATACCACCCGAATAAAAAAAATTATCCCCCCTTTTTTTATGGTTTGTGTAATATTTATATTAAAACAGTGGTAATGATAATTTCTAATTAAAAAGAGGATATGGCATATATGCAGACTAAGAAGACATCTGATATTCCAACCCAAGAATTTCTTGATAACGCAATTCAGATTTTAGAAGAAGCTCATGAAAGAAACTTAACTATACGGATAATCGGTTCTATTGCGGTCATGTTGCATTGTAAGGAAGTGTCAGATCTATATAATCATATGAACCGTAAATTAACTGATATCGATTATGTAGGATACGGTAATAAAAGGAAAGAGTTAATCGAACTAATAGAAAACCATGGATTTATTCTTGATAGGAGAAGAGCAGCAGCATATTCGGATAGATACATTTTTGAATCTGATAGACTTCATATTGATATTTTTTTTGATAAGATTTCAATGTGTCATGTTATCAATTTCAGAAACCGTCTAGAGGTGGATAAACCTACTATACCTTTAGCTGAGCTTGTCTTAGAAAAGATGCAAATAGTGAAAATTAATGAAAAAGATTTGAAAGATATTTCCTTGGTATTTCTAAACCACAATGTTGGAAACTCAGATAATGAAATAATAAATGCTGCATATATTGCTAAAATACTATCATCCGATTGGGGTTTTTATTATACAGTTAATGAGAATCTAAAACTTCTTAAAACTTACCTCAAACAATTTGATTATTTATCTGATTCAAGAAAGAAAATTATTAATGAAAGGATAAGTAGTCTTCTCAATCGTATAGACGAGGAACCAAAATCAA
>CAYFQQ010000181.1:0-6569 GCA_964345265.1 uncultured Coxiellaceae bacterium | reverse complement strand
ACTCGTTCAAAATTACCTAAAGTTAAAATTTCAGGTCGAGAAAAATATATATATAGTATCTATAAAAAAATGCAAAGAAAACATCTTTCTTTATCAGAAATTATGGATGTTTACGCATTTCGTATCATTGTTGATTCGATAGATTCATGTTATCGAGCTTTGGGAATAATACATAGTCTGTATAAACCTTTACCAGGAAAGTTTAAGGATTATATCTCGATACCGAAAATCAATGGTTATCAGTCCTTACACACTACTTTATTTGGCCCCCACGGTGTGCCTATTGAAATACAAATCAGAACAGAAGAGATGGATCGAACTGCCAGCAAGGGTATTGCTGCTCATTGGCTATACAAGACTGCAGAAAAACTTGATGAAGCACATATTCGTGCTCAACAGTGGATAAATAGTTTATTGGAGATGCAACAAAAAACTGGTACCTCTTTGGAGTTCATCGAAAATGTGCGGATTGATTTATTTCCCGAACAGATTTATGTTTTTACTCCAAAAGGCAAAATTATTGAATTACCACGTGGTTCAAATGGAGTAGATTTTGCTTACACTATTCATACTGATGTTGGTAACTCTTGTGTTTCTGCCAAAATCGATCATAAATTTGCTCCTTTATTTACAGAACTCGTAAGTGGACAGACAGTAGAAATCATCACTGCTCCAAGAACTCGACCCAATCCGGTTTGGTTAAATTATGTAAAGACCGGCAAAGCGCGCAGTGGTATTCGTAGTTTTTTAAAAAATCAACAATGCAATGAATCTATTGCTTTAGGTAAAGAATTATTAGACAGGGCCCTGGCTAGTTTATCTTTATCGTTAAGGAAAATTCCACGCCGCACCATAAATACTATATTACAAGATGCTAAACTGGAAAATCTTGATGCACTCTATGAAGATATTGGTTTAGGTAATAGAGTTGCTATATTTGTAGCACATCAACTAGCCAGTGTTAGTAAACGTAAGCGTAAAATTATCGAACAAAAAGAAAAACCATTATATATTAAGGGTAGCGAGGGTATGGCGGTAAGTTTTGCTAGTTGTTGTTCTCCGATACCAGGCGATCCTATCGCCGGTTGTTTCAGTGCAGGTCATGGTTTGGTTATTCATGCAGATAATTGTAAAAACATAACCAAATTGCGTCAGCAGCCAGAAAAATGTGTTTTGGTGCGTTGGGCAGATAATGTAAAAGGTGAATTTCAGGTATTAATTAATGTGGAGATAACTAGTAAACGCGGCTCCTTTGCAGCTTTAACCAAAGCGATTTCTGATGCTGAGGCAAATATCGAAGATATTGCTGTTAATAAACGTACTGGCGAATACTATTTGGTTACTTTAAAATTATTTGTCCGCAATCGCGATCATTTAAACCGTGTGTTGCGAAATATCGAGGGCTTAAAAATAGTCACTCGTGCATTTCGCATTTAAATATAGAAAATTTGCAGAAAAAGCTTGCATTTTGTTTTTTTAAGGGTAAACTTTTTCTCCGCGCTCGGATGTGCAACAATCTTCTGTTCATAAGGTATTTTTTTAAACGTTTAAAAAAAGAGGTGTTATTATGAAAAAACTATTTGTTGGTGTTGTTGCATTAGGCTTAAGTCCTTTGGCTTTTGCTAACGGCATGGCTTATGCTCCTGCAACGCCGCTTGCGCCGGCTTTCAATCCGAGCGTATATGTAGGTATTCAACCTGGTTATGGGTTGACTGGGTGGAATAATTATGTAAACGATGATTCGGATTCATCAAGTTTCTCAAGTTCTTCAACTCTCAAGATTAAAAATCATGATGGTTTTGCGGGCAGAGTTTATGTTGGTTATGACTTCCATCCTAACTTTGCTGTTGAATTCGGTTACACTAATTGGTTTGTCAAGCCGAAGCTACAATTGAATGGAGTTGATATAGCGAAAGCTTCTTCAAATCCATGGGCGTTAGATTTGGTTGGTAAAATCAAAGCCCCGGTGCCTGGAGTAAATAACCTTGGCCTTTATGCAAAAGCAGGTGCAGCTTATCTAGATAGCGAGCTTAAAGCAGTAGCCCCAGCCACACGTAAGGTAGGTGGTGATACATTCAATGTTGTTTATGGTGTAGGTGCTACCTATGATATTACCCATAATATCTCAACCGGACTATCATGGACTCGTTACAATGGGCATAAAAAGCTAGATAGCAAATATATTCCAGATATGGATCTTTTTGCTGTTGATCTATGCTATAAATTCTTTTTCTAAAAATCCCAATCCAACAGAATATAGGGAACAGGCATGCCTGTTCCCTATTTTTTTGTCCATCACAAAGTGGACATGTCTGCATCATTCCGCAATTCTCTTGTCATCCTGCAACTCTCCTCGTCATTCCGCGGCTTGACCGCGGAATCCAGGGCCGGCGCGACGCAGTGTAATAAACATCCTTGTTACTAGATTCTGGCCAATCCATGGCCAGAATGACAGATTAAATTATATCCTTGAGTTGACGTATATGCGCTTTCGTGGGAATGACGTGCTTTATTATGTTGAATTGAGGTTACATAACATTAAATCTGATACGAATAATATCTCCGTCGCGGACTAAATAATCTTTGCCTTCCAACCGTAACTTGCCTGCATCTTTACATCCTTGTTCACCGTTATACTTTATGAAATCTTCGTAAGCCATTACCTCGGCACGAATGAAGCCCTTTTCAAAATCGCTGTGAATAATGCCTGCAGCTTGTTTGACTGATGCTCCTTTAGGAAATGTCCAGGCACGGACTTCTTTGGGGCCAGCGGTAAAGAATGTTTGTAGGCCTAATAATTCGTATCCAGCGCGAATAACCCGATTTAACCCTGGTTCTTTTAAGCCTAAATTATTCAAAAATTCCTGTTTTTCATGATCTTCTAGTTGCGCAATTTCTGCCTCTATTGCGGCGCATATCGGTATCACCGTAGGGAACAGGCATGCCTGTTCCTTACATATCTGCTGTAAATATGGATTATTTATAAAACCATTTTCATTAACATTAGCAATGTATAAGATCGGTTTTGTAGTAAGTAAGTGTAAGTGAAATAAAATATTTTTGTTGTCTTCACAAATAAATGTGCGTGCCGGATTACCATTGTTTAAATGGTCTTTAATTTTTTCCAGAAGATTTTTATTTGCTAGAATTTCTTTGTCACCAGTTTTTATTTGTCTTTTAAGTTTATTTAATGCTTTTTCTACAGTTTCAAGATCGGCAAGTATGAGTTCAGTGTTAACAGTTTCAATATCTCGTTCTGGATCAACGCGACCTGCAACATGGACTATATCTTCGTTTTCAAAGCAACGTATTACATGAGCAATAGCATCGGTTTCACGAATATGAGCAAGAAATTGATTACCTAAACCTTGTCCTTTTGCTGCACCTGCAACTAAACCTGCAATGTCAACAAATTGCATTGTTGCTGCGATAATTTGTTTTGGATTTACGATCTTTGCGATCATCTGTAATCGTGGATCTGGTACCGGCACAATACCAACATTGGGTTCAATAGTGCAAAATGGATAGTTAGCAGCATCAACTGCGCTTCTGGTTAATGCATTGAATAGTGTAGATTTGCCTACATTAGGTAAACCAACAATTCCACATTTGAATCCCATTGTTTTTACTCATTTGTCATTATTTTTACTCACCTATTTTCCTCGCGCTCGCTTTTACGTGATCCCGCAACTCTTTTCGTCATTCCGCGGCTTGACCGCGGAATCCATGGCCTATGCAGGCGCAGCGTAATAAACATCCTTGTTTCTGGATTCTGGCCAATCCATGACCAGAATGACGAAATTAAATCCTTAAGTTGTCGCATATGTGCTTTCACAGGAATGACAGTCAAATGTAGGTTATGAATGTAATATCGTCATAGCCTTTTCTATGTTTCCTGCCACGATTTCTGGAATAACCTGTATTCCGTTATCAATCGCATTCTCAATTAGTTGTTTGTCACTTCGCGATGGATGTCTTAGCACATATTCAACTACTGCATTCCTATCTCTTGGATGGCCGATGCCGATACGTAGACGATAAAACTTGTTACTGTGTAAATGGTTAATAATGCTACGTAAACCTTTGTGACCACCATGCCCGCCATCTTTTTTTAAACGAATAATACCCGGAGCGAAATCCAAATCGTCATGCACAACCAGGATAGTTTCAGGAGTAATGTTGTAAAAATTGGCCAGAGCTTTAACTGCTTCACCACAGAGGTTCATATATGTAATTGGAAATAACACCCAGCACTTATGATCATTAATATTGATTTGACAAGTTAGACCTTTGAATTTTGCTTCGCTGCGAAATATTATATTGTACTGTTCGACCAAAGCCTTTATAAACCAGCATCCAACATTGTGTCGAGTTTGTTCGTATTCTCGACCTGGGTTACCAAGACCAACTATTAGTTGAATAGGTTGAACCAAAATTTTTTATTCCTTGGCTTCAGCTTCTTTACCTTTTTCTTCTTTCGCTTCTACTTCTTCTTCCGGAACTACTTTTTCTTCTACTACTACTTCTTCTGCTATCCGTGCCATTTGTAATGTAGCAACTGGTAAGTCATGTTCTTCCCCGTGGATTAGCTCAGTTAGTTCTACTCCTTTCGGTAACTTTAGATCTGACAAGTGGACAATATCATTTAATTCCATATTAGACATATCAATATCAATATATTTCGGCAAATCAGAAGGTAGGCACTTAACTTCAACTTCTGAAATAGAATGGGTAACTATTCCTCCTTGTTTCACTCCTGGAGCTACTTCTTCTTCAATAAAATGTAAAGGTATGAGCATAGTAATTTTTTCGCTGGCTTTAATGCGCATAAAATCTATATGCATGATTTGTGTTGCTCTATAAGGATGACGCTGTAGATCTTTTAGAACTACTCGCTCTGATTTGCCGTTTATATTTAGGGTAATGATCTGGGTGAGAAACTCTTCATTCTCTAATGCTTTAATTACTTCATTATGTTTTAAAATTAGAGCTTGGGGTTTTTGGTCTGCACCATAAATTACTGCTGGAACTTTGTCTTCGAGACGAAAACGACGATTTGTATTTTTTCCCCTATTATTTCGAATCTCAGCGGCTAGTTGTAAGTTATTTGTCATTTGTCTTTCCTCACATTATTATTCTTCAAACATCGAACTAACGGATAATTTGTTGCTTACTCTTAAAATAGTTTCAGCTATTAATTTGCTTAAACTCAAAGGACGAATTTTTTTACATCGTTCTGCCTTGTCATTTAGGGGAATAGTATCTGTCACTACGACTTCGTCTAAAACCGAGTTATTTATATTTTCAATAGCATTACCAGATAATATAGGGTGTACGCAGTATGCAGATACTAAATTAGCACCGCTGTTTTTAAGTACTTGTGCTGCTTGACATAAAGTTCCTGCGGTATCGACCATATCATCGACAATTATACAGTCTCGCTTGTCTACGTTACCGATGATGTTCATCACTTCAACTTGATTACGTTGCGGACGACGCTTATCAATAATTGCTAGTTCAGCATTGAAGTGTTTAGCTACAGCACGTGCTCTTACTACACCACCAACATCAGGAGATACAATGGTTAAATTTTTAAATTTTTTGCGATCAATGTCATCGTACATTACCGGAGTCCCATAGATATTGTCTACCGGCATGTAAAAAAATCCTTGAATCTGATCGGCATGTAAATCAACAGTGATTAAGCGCGAAATGCCTACTGAAGCCATAGTGTCAGCAACAACTTTAGCAGTTATTGGAACTCGAGCTGATCGTACTCTTCTATCTTGACGAGCATAACCGAAGTAAGGCGTTACTGCGGCGATGGTATCGGCAGAGGCGCGGCGCAGAGCATCAGCCATGACTAGCAATTCCATTAGATTGTCATTAGCTGGAGCACATGTAGATTGGATGACAAATACCTCTTTACCACGGACATTATCTAATATTTCTATCATGGTTTCGCCATCGCTGAAATGTCCTACAACCGCCTTACCAAGTGGCATATTAAGATGTTGTGCTACATCTTTTGCTAATTGCGGATTTGAGTTTCCGGAAAATAATTTAATATTTGGCACTTTTAGTTCCTGTCTTAAAATTATGAAGCTCCACAGGCTTATGCCCATGGTATCTTATTTATTACGCTTCGGAGGAGCGAAATCCGCCGAAGCTACCCTCCTTCACCAAGTCTTGAAGGGAGTTATCCCACTTCGCATTTAGCCACTGGTTTGCGCCTGTGGTTTTCTGCGAAGGCGGACAAATGGCTGGGACGCCAGGATTCGAACCTGGGAATGCGGGGATCAAAACCCCGTGCCTTACCACTTGGCTACGTCCCAAAATAACATTCATATTGTGCAATCACCTTTAACTTATGTCAATATTCTAACGTCATGCCCGCGAAAGCGGGTATCCAAGACGTAGGAAGCATACCTTACCCTACTAGATTCTCGCTTCAGCAATTCTCATTTTGATGCTGTCATTCTCGCGAATGCGAGAATCCATTTAATTTGGGGCTCTTTGGATACCCGCCTTCGCGGGTATGACGTGAAATAGCACTTAAAATTGGTCAA
>CAYFQQ010000180.1:0-11509 GCA_964345265.1 uncultured Coxiellaceae bacterium | reverse complement strand
TTCGTCTAAAAAAACGTCTGAAAAGTGCCAAACAGGAAGTAGAGAATTTACGCGCCATACCTTTTCGAGAAAGAATATGATACTTCGCAGAACAGGATAATATGCCTGTCCTACGAAGCTTCTTAGGCGAAGTAGGATACGAGTGATTTTTTATGATAAATCTTCTGTTGTTATTGCTACCTGTTGCTGCTGTGTTTGGGTGGTATGCTGGGTATAGATATAGATCGTCTGTCATAAAAAAAGCTAATTTATTTTCGCGTGATTACTTTAGAGGCTTAAAATATCTAATTGAGGAACAGCCTGATAAAGCTGTTGATATTTTTATTAAAATGTTAGAGGTAAATAGTGATACAGTAGAAACGCATTTAGCTTTAGGTGGTTTATTTAGACGTCGAGGCGAAGTGGATCGTGCCATTCGAATTCATCAGAATCTCATTGCTCGTCCCCAATTAGCAAAAAATCAGCGTGTTCGGGCTTTATCTGAATTAGCGCAGGATTATATGCGTGCTGGAGTACTTGATCGAGCCGAAAACTTATTTCTTGAATTAGCTGATTTAGATAAAAAAGCGGAAACGAACTTTAAATATTTACTAAACATTTATGAGCAACAGAAAGATTGGCCGAAAGCTATTGCTATTGCTGAAAAATTAGCAGCAGAACATGGTGTTGAAATGGTATCTGCAATTGCACATTATTATTGTGAGCTAGGTAAACCGAAAAAGGCTTTGGCGGTTGATAAAAGTTGTGTGCGAGCAAGTTTATTACAAGGTGCTTGGTATATGAATGATGGTAATTTTAGAAGTGCGATTCGTACTTATAAAATGGTAACAGAACAAGATCTGGATTATATTTCAGAAATTATTCAGCCGATGACACAATGTTGTGAAAAATTAAATAATGAAGAAGAGTTCATTAATTATTTACAAGGTTGTTTAGTTAAATATCCGCGTATTTCTATAATATTAGCATTAGCAGTATTTCTACAAAAACGCCATGGTGATTTTACCGCTATTGAATTTATTACCGAACAAATGAGTCATTATCCGTCATTACGTGGACTTAATTATTTGACTGAACTTTATATAAATAATTCGGAAGGGGATACTAAGAAGAAATTTTTACTTCTCCAAGAACTGATAAGGAAATTTTTGATCGACAAACCAATTTATCGTTGTATACATTGTGGATTTTCTAGTAAAAATTTGTATTGGCACTGTCCTAGTTGTAAACGTTGGAATTCGGTTAAGCCTATTCTTGGCTTAGAAGGTGATTAGCTAAGCAATCTCATTTTAAACAATTTTAAATGCCATTTCATGTCTTGTCATCCCGCGGCTTGACCGCGGGATCCAGTGCCCGCGCGGCGTAGCTGTAATAAACATCCTTGTTACTGGATTCTGGCCAATCCGTGGCCAGAATGACCGAATTAAATCCTTAAATCGACGCCTATGCGCCTTCGCGGGAATGACAGTATCAAAATGCGAATTGCTGGATTAACTACGGGTTTTTTCACTGTATTGTAGTTTTTCATTTAATTCGTAAACTGTTTCGCGATAAATATATATTTATCGCGGGTTTTTGTTAATTACGAATTTGAAGGAGAAGTCTATTATGTTTTTTTTCCGTTTATTCTCTATAGTGCTAGTTGCACTTTGTTTTATTTTTGTTGGGCCGGTAGGCATAGCACGGTCACACCATGCTAATAATAAAATCGCAACCAGTGAAAATTTAACACAGCTAATTGATATCAATAGTGCTGATGTAGCAACTTTAGAGATGTTGAAGGGGGTTGGTTCTAAAAAGGCACAAGCTATTGTGGATTATCGTAATAAAAATGGTGCATTTAATTCTGTTGATGATTTAACATCGGTGAGAGGTATCAGTGATAAATTTCTTGCTAAACTGAAACAGAATAATCCGGGGATGATAATCGCCAAACATACGGCATGATTTGTATGTTTCCGTAGGGAACAGGCATGCCTGTTCCGGCGCATGCCTGTTCCTAAATAATGTGTTAATATGTTGCCTAATTTAATTATTGAATAGGATAAAAATTATGGCAATGAAAATAAAAAAGGCGGTTTTCCCGGTTGCTGGTTTTGGCACACGATTTTTACCTGCAACAAAGGCTAATCCCAAAGAAATGTTACCGATTGTAGATAAACCTTTGATTCAATATGCAGTAGAAGAGGCTATTTCTGCGGGCATAACTCAATTGATTTTTGTTACTAGTTATAGTAAACGCGCTATTGAAGATCATTTCGATTCTAATTATGAATTGGAAACAAGGTTAGCAGAGAGTGGTAAGCATAAATTATTAGCGAGAGTAAAAAATATTTTACCCGAAGGTATTTCTTGTGTTTATGTACGTCAACCAGAACAGCTTGGTTTGGGTCATGCAGTACTGTGTGCAAAAGATGCTGTTGGAGATGAACCTTTTGCAGTTTTACTGGCCGACGATTTGATTTATGCTGATCAATTATGCTTGCAGCAAATGTTAAGTGTTTATAATCAAACCGGTAATAGTATATTAGCAGTACAGAAAGTAGCGTCTTCTGAAGCCGATAAATATGGTATTGTGGAATTAGATAAAGAAGGTTTAGAGCCAAGTTATGTAACTAATATTATAGAAAAACCAAAAGTTGAGGACGCACCTTCTGATTTAGCGGTGGTAGGTCGTTACATTTTAACCCCACGTATTTTTTATTATTTAGCGGCTATAGAAAAAGGCGCAATAGGGGAAATTCAATTGACTGACGCTATTTCTGGATTATTGAATGAACAGAAAGTAAATATTTGTCAGTTTATCGGGGAACGATACGATTGTGGTGATAAAATGGGGTATTTACAAGCAACTATTGAATATGCTTTGAATCATCCTAAAATCGGTGTTCAATTTAGGAAATATTTGCATGAGAGATTACGTTGAGGGTTTTAGTTTAATCGAAGTTTTGGTTGCGCTATGTGTTTTATCTGTTGGCTTATTCGGAATAGCTAGTTTACAGAGTGTTGCATTGCGGCGTAATTATGATGCTTACTTGCACAGTGTTGCTGTTACTCAGCTTGCTTCAATGTTTAATAGTTTACAGGTTAGTACACCGCAAAAAGAATTACCGATTTGGAACTGTGTAAATGCAAAATTACTTCCGCAAGGCAAAGGTGAATATAATCCTAGTTCTCATTTAATTAGCATGCGATGGTTTAGTCGTTCTTCTAATAAAATAATCCATTTAAAAAATGCACTCTAAATTTAAGGGATTTTCACTTGTTGAAATATTAATCGCCTTAGCTTTGAGTTCGATAGTATTAGTTGGAATTACTCAAATTTTTCTTAGTACCAAAAAAACTTTTTATGCACATGAAGATCTAGCACGTTTGCAGGAAAATGGTAGATTTGCTAGTTATATTTTAACTAGAAATATTCATATGGCAGGATATGGGGGATGTGTTAAATCAAATTTGCCTAACGGTTTAAAGGGATATAATAGCGGTAATTTGCCCGATTATTTGCATGGTAAAGTAACTCCGGGTACAGATATAATAGTAATTGATAAAGCTGATAGTGGAATAACCAGTTTGACCGAAGATATAAACGACTCAACTAATATTATTAAGGTGCAGGACAATCCGGCAACTAAGGGTAATCCATGGCTGTTTATTTCGGACTGTAAACATAGTAACAAGTTTAAGGCTCTTAGTTTTGCTTCGAAAACTATCACAACAGAAATCGAATTAAAAAATTATAAAAAATTGGATACTGAAGTGGCTCAGTATACAAAGGTAGCGTATTTTATTGGCCAAACACCATATAAAAGTAAAATCGGTAGGGCTATTTATGCTCTGTACTCAATAACAAATAATGGTAAGAAGGAAGAATTGGTTGATGGAATAAGCAATATGCAAATTAAATATGGTGTAGATACTGACGGAGATGGAATTGTAAATGATTATTATTCTGCAAACGAAGTCACAAACTGGAATAAAGTGCTTAGTGTATATATAACTTTATATTTAGATACTGACAAAGGTAAAACCAAACAATGGAAAACCTATATTGCTTTAAAGCAACGTGTAAAGGCACGATATTAATTTCTGCATTATTATTTTTATTAATACTAACATTGTTAACGATAAGTATTTCACAAACTAGTTTGTTGGAAAATAAAATGAGCAGCAATTATCAGGATGGAATTTTTGCATTGCAGAGAGCAGAAATTAATTTAATAAAAAAAGAACAACAGATTGGCCGATCTAATAAATTACCAGCCGGCGTTGAAATAATATCGACCGCGGTTTGTGGAGTAACTTTTTATCGAGTCAAAGCGGAAGGAAAGTATAAAGAAACGAAGAGGATATTGCAAAGTACCTTTGCAATCATTGGTGATACTACGCATTGTCACCATAAGCTTTTAATAACACCTGGTCGTCAGTCATGGCGATTAGGATAGCGGTATAAGCGCGATAGTTACATAAGGTTCCTGTTTGCCTATTAGGCGGTCGCCTAGATTCTGTTTCATGAGAATTTGAACATATTTCGATTTAAGAGCATCAGGAAAATAGTTTAAGCGAGTAATTAGTATTTCATTTTTATTGCTGGGAAAATACGCTGGATCTGATTTTTCGACTAAATTAGGTGATTGTAAATAAAATGAAACTTTGGGATCAACATTCGATATTAGAATATGCCAATTTGGCCAGGGACGAATTTTTTCTGCTTGTTGCCTAATGTCAGAAGCGAACTCTTTTTCTCCACCATAACTTGCTGCAAGTGGATAGATAACTCCGAAGATAGAAAAATTGATAATGCAAAAAATAACAATGACATAACCAGCTAAGCGGTATCTAATTTTTACTTGTTCAATTCCTAATCTAATCCAGTCGGCAGTTACTAATATCGCTAGAGGTAACAATGGTAATACATAGTAACTCCTTCTTGAACCACTACACGTAAGGAATATAAAGACTAATAATAGTGACCAAATTAGCCAACGTGAATTGGCTGACATTGAACCCCATCTTTTTGGTAAGCTATAGATGGCGGGAATAAAAAATAAAATCCATGGAAATATATAAATTGGTAAGAAAATTAAGTAAGTATAAATATGGCCTTTATGGTCAAATGGTTTAAAGTAACGAACAAAATTTTCTTGAAAAACTTCCCATAGCCCGTTTTCCGCATAATGGTGATTGTTGAAATAGGCTGAGGCCAGGAACGGTAGAAGATAAATTATTAAACCAGGAATTATGCTAAATGGTAAAGACCAGCGTAAATGGTTTTTCCAATTATTTTGAGCAATAAGGTCAGGAAGTAAAGCAACAACAACGATTGCCGCAGCAATAATTCCTTTGAGTAACGATGCGATGCTTAAAAATATAAAGAATATAGCATAACTGGAAAAACTTGGTTTATGTTTATTTTCAAAATACCAGACAATAACTAGAATTATGCCGGCTACATTTAGCATATCAACGCTGGCAACGCGAGACCAGAAGACGAAGAAATAGGTGGAAATTAGCATCCATGCTGCAATACGTCCAATTTGTTGAGAAATAAGTTTACTGCCTAGACGGTAGGTTCCCCAAATAGTAATCAATCCTGCAAAAACGCTGGGTAAACGAAGTGTCCATAAGTTTATAGTCCCAATTAAATGCGAGATAGCGATTATTATCCAGTAAGACAATAGTGGTTTATCATAATAAGGCGTGTGAAATAAATAGGGATGGAAATAATCATGGCGTATCATCATTTCCTGGCAGATATTGGCCCATCTGATTTCCTCAGTCCAAATTTCTTTGCCACTCAGCATGAAAAGCAAAATAAATACGCTAGTGAGAATTAGAACCCAATTCTTATTCAGTTCGCATATTTTCATTACAATGCTTTGCCACAACCGATGCAGTAGTAATCAATTCCTAATTGAGTCATAAGGTGAGGATCAAATAAATTACGCCCATCAAAAATAACAGGGTTTTTTAATTTTTGTTTTATAAGACCGAAATCGGGATTTTTGAATTCATTCCATTCGGTCACAATAACCAGAGCATCAGCATTGTTCAATGCATCTTCAGCTGTGTTGCATAACACTAAATCTTTGCGTTCACCATGGAGACATTTTGCTGTTAACATAGCCGCAGGATCGTAAGCTTGAATTTTACTACCTGCTTGCCATAGCATTTCTATTAGTATTTTGCTTGTTGCTTCACGCATGTCATCAGTGTTTGGTTTAAATGCTAATCCCCATAATGCTATTGTTTTATTATGTAAATTATTTTCGAAGTAAGCTTGTAATCCTTTAAATAAAAGATTTTTTTGGTTGTTATTAACTATTTCAGTAGCTTTTAATAAAGGTGCGTCATGATTGTGCTTTTCGGCAATACTGATTAAAGCTCTAATATCTTTTGGGAGGCATGAGCCGCCATAGCCGCATCCTGGTAGTAAAAAGTGCGGACCGATACGTGGGTCGGAACCGATACCAAGGCGAATGTGATTAATATTAGCTCCAGCATACTTAGCCAGGGTGCTCATTTCATTGATGAAACTTATTTTAGTCGCTAAAAAAGCATTAGCGGCATATTTTGTTAATTCAGCAGAACGAATATCCATTGCAATAAATTGTTGTCCTTTGTCGATGAAGGATTTATAGAGAGAGTGTATTTTTTTCAATGCATCAAAATCTTCGACGCCAACAATAATTCTTGGTCCTTGAGTAAAATCATCAATTGCATCGCCCTGTCTTAAAAATTCCGGATTGGAAGCAACAGTGAAGTTTATTTTTATGTTACGTTTATCTATTTCATTTTGAATAATTTTTTTAATTTCATCAACTGTGCCAACTGGTGAGGTAGATTTGTTAACCACTATGCAGTCGTTATTCAAATGACGTCCTAAAGCTGTGGCAACATCATATACATATTGTAAATTGGCTGCACCGGTTTCTTTCTGAGGAGTACCAACTGCAATAAATTGGACCTCACCATGCTGTATCGCGGTTTCATTATCAGTAGTAAATGTAATATGTTTGGTTTCTATATTTTTTTTTAAAAGTTCAGCTAATCCGGGTTCATAAATAGGAGTTTTTCCAGATTGCAGATAATTGATTTTATCAGCATTAATATCTACACAAATTACATGATGTCCGATGTCGGCAAAACAAACACCAGTAATTAATCCAACGTAGCCAGCTCCAAAAATAGTAATTTTCATTTTTATATTTCGTGGTTTTTTAATAAGTAATAATCCAATGTTATACGTAAAGCGGTTTTTAAATCCGTAGTTGGTTTCCAGTTCAAGTATTTTTCAGCATTTTTAATTGAAGGGATACGTGCGGAAACATCTTGATAACTTTTACCATAATATTCATCGGAATTTACTGAGATAATTTTAACTTTATCGGCGGTACTTTTATATTTAGGATAATTTTTTACGGTTTCTAGAATAAGAGTCGCTAATTCACGAATTGATACATCATTATTTGGATTGCCAATATTAAAGATACGGCTATTTGCGCAACCACCTTTATTCTCAATGATTTTTAGCAATGCTTCTATGCCGTCGTCAACAAAGGTAAAACTGCGATGTTGCTTACCTCCATTGACAAGCTGGATATCTTCGCCATGAATAATATTGCTAATAAATTGAGTAACTACTCTTGAGCTGCCTTCTTTGGTGGCGAAAACACTATCTTGCTTCGGTCCTATCCAGTTAAATGGACGAAATAGAGTAAATTGTAACTCGTCATGATTGCCATACGCATAAATAACTCGATCTAGTAATTGTTTACAGCAGGAGTAAATCCAACGTTCTTTGTTGATCGGGCCTTGAACGAGTTTAGAAGTTTCCTCATCGAACTCATTCTCATCACATAAGCCGTAAACTTCCGATGTAGATGGAAATATTACCCTTGTATTATAGTGTAATGCATATCTGATTATTTCCAGATTAGCTTCAAAGTCGAGTTTAAATACTCGAATCGGATCTTTAACATAAACGGACGGTGTCGCAATTGCAACTAATGGCAATACTACATCACATTTTTTAATATGATATTCTATCCATTCTTTATTTATATCTACGTCGCCTTCTAAAAAGTGAAATCGATTATTTTCCAAACTCCTTCCCAATTTATCAAATGCTATATCCATGCCAAATACTTGCCAATCGGTATTTTTTAGAATGGAACGAGTTAAAGAATTTCCAATAAAACCATTAACTCCTAAAATTAAAACTTTTAGACTCATTTTTTTCCAATATATTTTTGATAATAAATCTTGGTCTTTTTAATAATTCACGATAGATGCGCCCAATGTATTCACCTAAAATTCCTAATCCCAATAGGCATATTCCGATTAATAAAAACATAATGGCGAACAATGTAAATACACCTTGCACTTCGGGACCTATTATAAGGCGGCGCATAAACATGTAAACTACCAATACTGTACTTAAAATTGATATGATAATGCCCATCATAGTAAAGAATTGTAGTGGCACCAAAGAGAAGTTAGTTATTAAGTCGAAATTATAGCGAATTAGTTTGTAGAAACTATAATGCGATTCGCCAGCGCTACGCGGTTCATGCTTAACTGGTACATCGGTAGGATTTTCTGCATAAAGCAGTGCTAAAGCCGGAATAAAAGTATTTGTTTCACCGCTTGATATCATAGCTTCCACTATATTGCGACGGTAGGCTCGTAACATACAGCCCTGATCTTTCATTTTTATTTGTGGCATGATGTGCTTGCGAATAATATTATGTGTTTTAGAAAATAACTTACGCCAAATTTTATCTTGACGATATTGTCGATGACCACCTACAACATCATGACCTGAATCTATTGCAGCAATTAGCTTTGGAATTTCTTCTGGTGGATTTTGCAGATCAGCGTCCATAGTAATTACTATTTTCCCATGGACGTGTTCAAATCCGGCCATAATAGCCATATGCTGTCCATAATTGGTATTGAAATTAATGACACGGATATTTTCTGGACGCTGGTGATATAACTGTTCCAAAATTTTGGCACTATTATCCATGCTACCATCATTTACCAAAATAATTTCAAATGCTCTACCTAATTTATCCATTGCTGCAATAGTACGCTGATAGAGTTTATTTAAAACTTTTTCTTCGTTATATACTGGAACAACAATGCTAATTTCTGGTTTGTTCATTTAAGATTTCTCGTTGAAAATTTTCTTCATAGTTTCGACAACTCGATCTTGGTCATTATCATTCATATCAGGGAACAATGGCAAACTAACAATACGGTCTGATATGGTTTCTGTATTAGGAAATTGCCCGCGTTTGAACTCAAATGCCTGCTGATAAAAACTGTATAGATGTACAGCTTGGTAATGGTAACCGGTACCGATATTGTATTGTTTCATTTTTTTCATAAAGATGTCACGTGTCATTCCTGAAGCTTCAGGATTAATCAGGGGAGCATAAATATACCAAGAATTACGAATATTATAATCGGGTTTTTTAGGTATGTTCCATTGTGGCCAATCGGCAAGAATTTGTTGATAACGTTTAGCTAAGTAAGTGCGCTTTTCAATAAAACTTTCTAGTACTTGTAGTTGATGTAATCCCAATGATGCTTGAATGTCCATCATGTTATATTTAAATCCTGGACTAATCACATCATAATGTTGATTGCCCTGTTTAGCGTTACGATTCCAGGCTTCACGGTCTATCCCGTGAAAACGTATTACCTTAATGTTTTTGTATGTATTCTCGTCACTGGTTGTTACACAACCACCTTCTCCCGTAGTCATGGTTTTATTAGGGTGAAAACTGAATACTTGTGTGTCACCAAAACTGCCAATTATTCTACCTTTATAGAAACTACCAATAGCATGAGCGGCATCTTCTAATACTCGCAAGCCATAGTGATCAGCTAACTCATATATAGGATCCAAATCTACTGGAATGCCCGCGAAATGCACTGGCATAATAACACGAGTGCGGCTTGTAATAGCTTCTTTTATTTGATTAACATCAATATTATAAGTATTTAAATCTATATCAACTAATATTGGTTTGGCACCGTTATGCACGATAGCATTTAAAGTAGATACGAAAGTCAATGGAGTGGTGATTACTTCATCGCCTGGTTTAAGATCAAAGCTATTTAGAGCTAAATGTAGACCAGCAGTTGCCGAATTTAATACCAATGTATATGGAGCGGATAGATAATTCTGTAGCGCTTGCTCAAAGAGTTTTACTCGTGGGCCTGTTGTAATCCAACCGGATTTTAAACAGGCAACAACTTCATCAATTGCAGCTTGATTAATAGAAGGTCTTGAAAAAGGTAGAAAATCGCTATTCATATTAACTTCGTGCTACTATAAAAACTCCAAGCAGAATGATGAAAATTCCTGTCATACGAGTTAATGTTACATGTTCACCCAAAAAGAAGTATGCTATTCCAGCACTAAAAATATAGCCTAAGCTTACCATAGGGTAGGCAATGCTAACGTCAACTCGCGATAAAACCAAGAGCCATACTGCTACGCTGATCACGTATGAAACTAGACCTAACAGGATCCATAGGTTAATGGCTATTTGCCAGGAGATAGGAAAGAAATTAGACAGAGTGAAATCAAACTGACCTATATGTCGCATTCCTGCTTTTAGCAGTATTTGCGCTCCGGAGTTAAGGAATACACCTAACAGAATTAGTATAAATATCGTTGTTCTCACTGCGTGTCTCTTTGATCAATTATGGAATCATAATACCTGTGTATTGGGTGTATATCAATATGTGCAACAAAATGAGGATGTTACAAACTATTCTTTGAATTAACATAATGCCACAAAACTTTTTCTCCCTCTATCAGGACAAATATAATTAAAGCGAGAATTATGATTCTTAACCAATGTATTAAATCAATTCCTTCTGTTCCAAAAAAATGTTGCATGGTTGGTAAATAAGTAAATAAAAGCTGGAAAATAATAACAGTGACAATCGCAATTAGTACCGGACGACTGCCGAATATGGTTCTGAAATTGAGTGATGAACTGTAAATTTTACGGCAATTGATTAAGTAAACAATTTCCCCAACAACTAACATGTTTACAACAACGGTACGAGCGACTTCTAAATCGGTACCTGCAAAATTACGTTCATATAAAAACAAGCCAAATACTGATGTCACTAGTAAAATAGACACGAATGTTATCCGCCAAATTAGAAGTGGAGATAAAATTGGTTGCTGTGGAGCTCTTGGTTTCCTACGCATTACATTTGCCTCTGCAGATTCAAAACCTAGGGCCAAAGCTAAAGTGACTGCAGTAATCATATTGACCCACAAAATTTGCACTGCTGTGATAGGTAGCATATAGCCGAGGAAAATTGCTAACATTACACTAAAAGCTTCACCTGCGTTAGTCGGTAGAATATAAAGAATTGCTTTTTTAATGTTATCGTAAACAGTACGACCTTCTTCTACTGCATGTCGGATAGAGGCAAAATTATCATCCGCCAATACCATGTCTGCAACTTCTTT
>CAYFQQ010000179.1:0-4185 GCA_964345265.1 uncultured Coxiellaceae bacterium | reverse complement strand
TTTAGACGAAAGTTTTCGGCTTTTAACTTGATCCATGCAACTAATACAACGGCAAAACCCAACATTAAACCTATCCCTAAAGAACATATTAACAATAGAGATAAAGGCACTGATCGTTCGCCTAAATAATAATTAAAAGTAACGGAATCAGCATTCAAATATGCGAAACTTACACCTAATAAAACAATCAATAAAAAAACGATATACAATAAAATCCGCATAAGTTATTTACTCCTCTTTACTTTCGATTTGTTCTTTTAGTAAATCACCAAGTTTGGTTTTAGCTGGTGATTTGGAGCTAAATTCAGATAAAAATTCTTTGCTAGATAAATTAATACAGCGAGCTTTTTTATTAAAGCCTATTATAGTTGCTTTAACTTCATCACCAACAGCAAAAACATCAGTTGCATCACTGATACGAGTTTTGCTTATTTCAGACACTTGTAGTCTACCTATGATACCATTCTGTAAATCTATCGTGACCACTTTTGGATTAACTTCCATTACTTTCCCAATAACCACAGTACCTTTAGGGTTGGCAGCTAAATAATCGGCATAAATATCCTCCGTCAATTGTTTGATACCAAGTGAAATACGTTCTCGTTCAGCATCAATTGCTAAAATAATTGCTTCTATTTCCTGCCCTTTTTGGTAATTACGAAGAGCTCGTTCTCCAGGCTCTAGCCAAGAAATGTCGGATAAATGTATCAAGCCATCAATATTTCCTTCTAAGCCCATGAAAATACCAAAATCAGTGATAGATTTAATTTTACCAGTAATCTTTTCACCTTTTTCGTGAGTGTCTGCAAATATCTGCCAAGGATTAGATTTACACTGTTTTATACCCAGCGATATACGCCGCCTTTCTTCATCAATCTCTAAAACTTTCACTTCTATTTCATCACCAAGGGTAACGACTTTAGCGGGCTGAACATTCTTATTAGTCCAATCCATCTCCGACACGTGAACCAACCCTTCGATACCATCCTCAATTTCTACAAAACATCCATAGTCAGCAAGATTGGTAACTTTGCCAAACAATCGTGTACCTACCGGATAACGGCGGCTTATATTCACCCATGGATCTTCAGCTAGTTGTTTTAAACCTAAAGATACACGTTTTTTTTCACTATCAAACTTAAGAACTTTAACTTTAATTTCATCACCAACAGAAACAACTTCACTGGGATACTTGATCCGCTTCCAAGACATATCTGTAATATGTAACAAACCATCTACTCCGCCTAAATCGACAAAAGCACCATAATCAGTAAGATTTTTTACGATACCGATAACTTCCTGTCCTTCCTGTAAACCAGCTAAAACTGCCCGTTGTTCACCACCTGCTTCTTCAGTAAGCGCTGCTCTTCGTGATACAACAATATTATTAAGTTTTCTATCAAGCTTGATTAATTTAAAATCCAGTTCCTTGCCTTCTAAATGAGACATATCTCGTATTGGTCTTACATCGATTAAAGAAGCTGGTAAAAAAGCATGGATTTTACCCAATTCAACCGTAAAACCACCCTTAACACGCTCGGCAATAATACCCCTAACATTCTTATTTTCTGCAAAAGCAGCTTCTAAAGTTCGCCATGATTCTTCTCGCTTTGCTTTTTCTCGAGACAAACGAGTACCCCCACTCCCATCCTCCATGGTTTCCAAAACTACCTCAACCTGGTCACCGACAGCTACTTCCAATTCATTTTGTTTATTCTTAAATTCATCAATCGGAATACAGTCTTCACTTTTTAATCCAGCATCAACAAAAACACACTCATGTGTAATTTCAGCAACTGTAGCTTTAACTACAGTACCAGAACGCAAATCGAGTTTAGCAATACTTTCTTGAAATAAGTTCACAAAATTTTCGTTCATATAAACATATTTACCAATTAGACCATGTTATAAATAACAATAACATGGGTTAATTAAACACATATTCTGCGACTTTCATATCGCAGAACCCCATTTACAACAATTCCAAGATTTTACGCAACACCTCATCAATAGTTAATTTAGTTGTGTCAATTACCTTAGCATCTGACGCCGGCTTAAGTGGTGCAACATTACGTAGTTCATCACGTTTATCACGATTAAGTAAATCCTGGAAAACGTCGTGCAGGCTAACATTTATTCCCTGTTGTTGCAACTGTCTATAACGCCTTTCGGCACGCTCTTTTTGGTCTGCTATCAAAAAAATCTTTAATTGCGCCTCTGGAAATACTACTGTTCCCATATCTCGACCATCAGCTACTAAGCCCGGAGTTCGACGAAACTCCCTCTGTCGATTTAATAATACTTTGCGTATTTCCGGTAAAACAGCGACTTTAGACGCTGCTAAACTACATTCTTCAGTGCGAATTTCTCTACTCACATCCTGTCCCTTCAAAATAATTTTACAATCAAGAATGAATTCAATATCCAAATTAATTGCTAATTCTCTCAAAGCAGACACATCTGTTAAATCGATATGTTGTTTTAATGCAGTCAAAGCTAAAGCTCGATATAAAGCTCCGCTATCTAAAAAGTGCCACCCTAACTTCTTTGCCAATAACTCGCCAACAGTACCTTTTCCTGAACCGCTAGGGCCATCTATAGTAATCACTGGAATCATACGATACGTTGTACTCCAATAAGTTTTTCAGCTTTCCCAAGATTTATTAATCTTACTCCTTGAGTATTGCGACCAATTATTGAAATCTCATCGACTCTGGTACGTACTAAAGTACCTTGATCACTGATTAACATTATCTCATCACCATCATAAACTTGAACGGCACCAATTACTTTACCGTTGCGTTGATTAACTTGAATGGCTTTTACTCCCTGACCACCACGATTAATTTTCGAGTATTCCGATAAAGCGGTACGCTTGCCATAACCGTTCTCAGTAGTGGTTAAAATAGCACCATCAGGCTTGAGAATAATTAAAGATACTACTCTTTGTTTTGCTCCTAAACGAATGCCTCGTACTCCCTTAGCCGCACGTCCCATGGTCCGCACTTGACTTTCATTGAAACGAATAGCTTTTCCAGCATCGCTAAATAACATTACATCTTGCTCACCATCAGTGATATTAGCAGCAACTAACTGATCATTCAGACTCAGATCTAACGCGATAATGCCACTCGGACGCGGATGCGAGAAATCACTCAATGCCACTTTTTTAACAGTGCCATGAGCAGTTACCATGAGCACATTGCGACTTTTAACATACTTACGAACTGGTAAAATAGCTGTGATACATTCATCCGCCTCTAAAGGTAATAGATTTATTATCGGTTTACCCCGTGCAACACGTCTTCCCTGTGGTAATGAATAGACCTTTAGCCAATAGACTTTGCCTCGATTAGAAAAGCATAAAACTGTATCATGAGTATTGGCTATTACTAAATGTTCAACAAAATCTTCTTCTTTCACTTTAGTAATTATCTTACCCTTACCACCACGATGCTGCGCCGTATAATCTTCCAAAGGTTGAATTTTGATATAACCTTGATGTGATAAAGTCACTACCATATCTTCTTTGGTAATTAAATCTTCTGTTTCAACATCTTGCTGAGTTGCAATAATTTCTGTACGCCTAGAATCAGCAAATTGCCGTTTGATTTCTTGTAACTCATCACGAACTACCTGCATTAATTTACTTGAATCGGCCAAAATTGCTAACAGATTAACAATAGTTTCTAACAATTCCCTATATTCATTTAAAATCTTATCCTGCTCCAGGCTAGTTAAACGATGTAAACGCATATCTAAAATAGCTTGCGCCTGTGCTTCAGATAAGCGATAACCATCCTTGGTCATTCCAAACTCTGATGCTAAATCCTCTGGTCTAGAAATATCGCTTCCTACTTGTTCTAACATTGGTTTCACAACACCAGATGACCACAATTTAGTCAACAATTGAGTCTTAGCTTCCAAAGGAGTTTTTGCAGCTTTTATCAAAGCCACTACCTGATCAATATTAACCAGAGCAATCCCTAAACCCTCTAAAACATGAGCCTTCTCCCTCGCTTTAGCCAATTCATAAATACTGCATCTGGTAACAATCTCACGACGATGCTGTAAAAAAGCATTTAACATTTCCTGTAAATTCAACAACTTCGGCTGATTATTTTCCAAAGCTACCATATTGATACCAAACACTTCCTGCATTTGAGTATGTATAAAAAGATTGTT
>CAYFQQ010000178.1:0-6251 GCA_964345265.1 uncultured Coxiellaceae bacterium | reverse complement strand
TGACCAATTTTAAGTGCTATTTCACGTCATACCCGCGAAGGCGGGTATCCAAAGAGCCCCAAATTAAATGGATTCTCGCATTCGCGAGAATGACAGCATCAAAATGAGAATTGCTGGTTATTTTGGCAAGAGTTGTAAATAAACCTGAATTCCTTATAATAACAAATTCTATATCATGTGGATCCAATAATCTTAAAGAATGACAGAAAGTAACCCGATAAAAAAACACAAAATATTTAACAACATTAGGCTTATCATTACACTTTTGTTGTTTTTAAACACTACTGCAATTAATGCAAAAGTTATCGAACAGCTTACTTGGGAAAATTGCGTTAGAGAAGCAAAACAAAACAATCCGGATTTAATATCCGCAAAAGCAAAAATAAATCAGGCTATCGCTAATAAAGCTATTGTTAGAAGCGATTATTTGCCCCAATTCACCGGTAATTTAAGTGGGAAATCTGCAAAGGCAGCCAATCAACTAAACAGCGATAGATATTCTTATGATATAAATGTCCAACAATTGTTATTTGATGGCTTTAAAACTTCTTATAGCATAGCTTCTGCAACTAAAAACATAAAATCCGCGCAATATAATTATGTAATAACCTCTTCGAATGTAAGGTTAAATCTAAGGACTGCTTTTGTTAAACTTTTGAAAGCCCAGCAACTTTTAAAAATTACTACAAGTATAGCTTCACGCCGCAAACAAAATTTAGACTTGGTTAGCTTACGTTATAAAGCAGGAAGAGAACACAAGGGTGCACTATTAAACGCTCAAGCAAATTTCACTCAAGCAAAATTTGACGTTATCCAAGCCAAAAGAGATATCGATTTAGCACAAAAAGAATTATCTAAAGAATTAGGCAGGAAAATATCATCATCAATTATAGCAAAAGGAGAATTGAAGGTTCAAACATCGACTAGAAAAAACCCAAATTTCAAGGAGTTGGCTACAATAAATCCATTCTTACTCGAACTAATCACTAACATGAAAGCAAGTCGGTTTAATTTAAAATCTGCTAAAGCTGATTTATTTCCCAAGATATATGCAGATGCATCAATAGGGAGAGACGACTCACACTGGCCGCCACATAACGAAGCATGGTCTGCCGAAATGAGTTTATCACTACCTATATTCGAGGGCGGAAGACGGTTAGCCCAAATTTCAAAAGCCAGGGCTGAATTATTTCAAGCTCAGGCAGATACGCAAAGCGGCAATAATTACGTCATTTTTGTTCTAGAAAAAACATGGAAAGAACTACAGGATGCAATCGATAAAATTGAAGTAGAACAAAATTTCTTGCACGCAGCACAGGAACGGGCAAAAATAGCTCAAGCACAATACTCTACCGGACTCATTTCCTTTAATGACTGGTCAATTATTGAGGATAATCTGGTAACTACGGAAAAATCGAATTTAAATGCTAAAGCGGATGCACTATTATCAGAAGCTAATTGGATTCAAGCAAAAGGAGGAACTTTAGACTATGTCACAAAGTAGCAAATTAAAAATTTATCTTGGCATATTGATTGTTATAGTTGTCGCAATTACTTTCTTAATAATTAAAACCAAAGAGACCAAAAATTCTCAAGTAACCATCAAGGAAATTACTCCAACTATAGGTAATATTCAAAGCATCATATCATCTACCGGTACAGTGTTACCCCAAAACCGATTAGAAATTAAACCGCCGATTAATGGGCGAATTGATGAAGTGAAAGTTTTAGAGGGAGAAAAAGTAACTATTGGCCAAACTCTTGCTTTAATGAGCTCAACTGAAAGAGCAGCTCTTTTAGATGCTGCAAGAGCACAAGGAGAAGAAAGTTTCAATTATTGGCAACAGGTATATAACTCTATTCCTCTGATTGCACCTATTAACGGGCAAGTTATTGTACGAGCCGTAGAACCGGGTCAAACTGTTACTTCTTCTGACACTATAATTGTTCTGTCAGACCAACTTATTGTTAAAGCTCAAGTTGATGAAACTGATATCGGAAAAGTAAAAGTTGACCAATCAGCAACCATTAGTCTAGATGCTTATCCCGAAATAAAAGTAAAAGGTAAAGTTAACCATATCTCATATGAATCTCAAGTTGTAAACAATGTTACTATTTATGAGGTAGATGTCATACCCGAAAGAATTCCTACAGTATTCCGCTCCGGCATGAGCGCGAATATAGACATAATTACGACAAGCAAAGAAAATGCTTTAACCATTCCACTTGAAGCAGTTAAACATGATGAAAACGGTAGTTATGTATTTATAAGCCAGGGCAAAGATAGAGAACCTATAGAACGTCGAATTGAACTGGGTATTTCCGATGATAAAAATGTAGAAGTCACATCAGGATTAAAAGCAGATGATAAAATTTTAATAGAGACTTATAAATATCTTCCAACCCAAAATAATACTTCTAACAAAAGTCCCTTCCTTCCATTTGGCAGAAGAAGATAATAGGACTAAAAAAACAGCATGATAGAGTTAAAAAATATAAACAAAACTTATCAGATCGGCAAAATTAAAGTAAATGCGCTGCAAAATATATCTTTAAAAATTGTTACCGGAGAGTTTGTCGCAATTATCGGTCCTTCAGGCTCTGGAAAATCTACCCTTTTACACATATTAGGCTTTTTAGATAAACCCGATTCAGGTTCATATTTATTAAACGGAAAGGAAATAAATAATTTTACTGATGACCAATTAGCCTTATTAAGAAATCAAATGGTAGGTTTTGTTTTCCAACAATTCTACCTGCTTCCCAGAATGACGGCATTGGAAAATGTAGAACTTCCGTTGATTTACGCAGGCAAAAAAAATTATACACAAACAGCAAAAGACAAAATAAAAGAGGTTGGCCTAGCACATAGAGAATCCCATCGGCCCAATGAGCTCTCGGGCGGTGAACAGCAACGCATAGCTATTGCTCGTTCATTAATCAACCAACCTTTAATTATATTAGCTGATGAACCAACTGGTAACCTTGATACAAAAACCGAAGAAGAAATTATTGTTATTTTTAAGCGGCTTAATGAAAATGGCCAAACTATCATTATGGTTACTCATGAAAAAGAGATTGCCGAACATGCAAAAAGAATTATCGAAATGCGTGATGGTAAAATTATTTCCGATAAAACAATCGTTAAACAAAAATGAAAATTTCATTAAATAACACTCTTTCACAACCGAAATCAATTTTGGGAACAGCAAAATTCATGGATCATCTGCGTCAAGCGTTAAATGCTATCATCACACATAAAATGCGTTCTTTCCTTTCGATGCTTGGAATCCTCATAGGTGTAGCAGCTGTAATTACGATGTTGGCTTTAGGCGAAGGAGCTAAACAATCTATGTCTGAAAGATTAGCTTCACTAGGAACAAACCTGCTAACAATCAGACCCGGTGCACGACACATGGGAGGTGTGCTTCTTGAAGCGGGAGCAGTCACTCGTTTTACTCTCGAAGATGCTGATGCTATAGCAAAATTACCTCTAGTAAAAAGCGTCTCGCCATATGTTACCGGACGCGGACAGCTTGTATACAGCAACAAAAACTGGAATACCCAAATTATGGGTGTAGGGGTTAACTATGCACAAATGAGATCTTCTGTTCCTATTGCGGGCAGATTTTTTACAAAAAGTGAATTAATCAGACGTCAAAAAGTCGTTCTGTTAGGTCTAACTGTAGTTAAAAATCTCTTTGGAGATAAAAACCCTATCGAATCAACGATAAAAATTAATCGTATTAATTTTAGAGTGATTGGAATCCTACCTAAAAAGGGTTCAAGTTTTCACGGTGATCAGGATGATGTTACAATTATTCCAGTAACTACAGCTATGTATCGCCTTTTAGGTAGGGAATATGTTAACTCCATTGACGCTGAAATAAAGCAAGCTGATCTTATGGAACAAGCTAAAGATTCAATAAGTAATCTCATTGTTAAACGCCATCGACTTAATGGAACTAACCAAAATTCGTTTACTATTAGAAACATGGCTGAAATTCAGGAAATTCTTGAAAGCACGACTCAAACCATGACAATGCTCTTAGGCTTCATAGCCGCAATTTCCCTTCTTGTTGGCGGCATAGGCATTATGAATATAATGTTGGTCTCGGTCACCGAACGTACCAAAGAGATAGGATTGCGCAAAGCAATAGGTGCACGCAATAAAGATATAATGATGCAATTTCTGGTTGAATCGGTAGTAATGACATTAAGCGGTGGAATAATAGGCATTGCTTTTGGCATAGGCGCTGCGCTTCTTTTGTCGATCTTTGTAGGCTGGACAACAAAAGTTTCATTATACTCCGTAATAATTACCACTGCCTTTTCAATTGGTGTAGGAATTGCCTTCGGTATTTGGCCAGCCAAGCAAGCAGCTAAACTCGATCCCATTCAAGCACTAAGATATGGATAAAAACACGTATGTCTGCTATAATAGAAAAATGAAAAGAATTGCTATAATTATTTTAGGCATGTCAGTAAACTTGCTTGCATTCACTACATACGCCGCTTCATCAACTGCTGCAGCTATAATTGATCACCATACATTAGCTCCGATGTTGAAAAAAGCTATGCCAGCAGTAGTAAATGTTTCTGTGCGTGGTCAATTACCACCGATTATATTACCGTATGAACAAATTCCGGATTATTTAAAACCACAAACTCCACTACAACCAGGCTCTTCATCTCCAGATATACAAATAACTCCAAAATTTGAAGGTGTTGGTTCTGGAGTAATCGTTAACTCTGAACACGGATATATCTTAACCAACGCCCACGTCATTAAAGACGCAAAAATTATCATAATCACATTAAAAGACGGCCGTCGCTTAGAAGGTAAAGTCCTTGGTGCTGATGAGCAATCGGATATTGCTGTTATACAAGTAAAAGCAAGGCATCTCGATGCTATTTCCTTTGCTGACTCAGATACCGCAAAAGTAGGCGACTTTGTAGCAGCTATCGGCAATCCATTTGGATTAAGCCAAACTGTAACGGCAGGAGTTATAAGTGGCTTGGGACGCAGTCAATTAGGCATCGAAGGCTATGAAAATTTTATTCAGACGGATGCGCCAATAAATCCGGGCAATTCTGGAGGGGCATTAGTTAATATGGAAGGCGAACTCGTCGGCATCAATACGGCAATTGTTTCCCCATACTCGGTAGGAGGTAGTGTCGGAATCGGTTTTGCAATACCTAGTAACATGGCAAAAAGCGTTATGGAACAAATTATCAAATATGGAAAAGTCGAACATAGCATAATTGGGGTTATAGTTCAGAATGTAACTCCATCACTTGCTGATGCATTAAATCTGTCCAGTACAAAAGGAGCGCTCGTTTCTCAGGTTTTTCCAGAATCTCCTGCTGACGAAGCGGGAATTAAAGTTAAAGATATAATTATAGCTTTAAATGGCAAACCAGTAAGTAACGCATTTCAAGTCGGAACTACTGTTGGACTATTACGTCCTGACACTAAAATTAATTTAAAAATTATTCGTAATGGAAAAACAATAAATGTTCATCCAACCACAATAAGTCCTAAAAAAATAAAAGAAGTACAAGAAAGTATACAGAAACCTTTATTATACGGTTTATCGCTTCGAAATTTTAACCAATTAGAAAATGATCAACAGACAACTGGCGTGCAAGTTATTGATGTAGATGAATTCAGTCTGGCATACAGCTCTGGCTTACGCCCAGGTGACATCATTCTTTCAGCTAACGAACAAACTGTAACCGATATTGATGAACTCAAAAAAATCGTTGCACGTCATCCAGATAGTTTACTATTGAGAGTAAATCGCAAAGATGGCGGTGATATTTTTGTAGTTTTGGAAAGATGACTATTCATTAATAATTGTTTTTGATTTTTTCCGCAACCAGTATTCACGATTATATTTTTCTGTGTAAATATCTATCTATGACTTAAGTTTTCCTTAATAAATATCTGCTAATATTATACTAAACGAGTTCAAATATTAGCCAGGTATTTGTAATAGTATTGGTTACGATTAACAACAAATCAAGAGAATAATTATGCCAGATAAATATTGGAAGCTAAGAAGAGACTTAAGATCAGAGTCAACAGAAAACATAATGGATCTTACCATAAATTATATTAAACAATTCTAAATGCTGAACCAAATCACAGATAAAATTGATCAAGTGAGTGGTGATGGAGCATATGACACACATTCATCTTATCAGACTACTATTCATTCTGGAGCTGACCCATGTTTTCCACCACG
>CAYFQQ010000177.1:0-3633 GCA_964345265.1 uncultured Coxiellaceae bacterium | reverse complement strand
AATAAGAAAAATCGTTGACGAGTTTCAGCCAGATGTTATCGAATGTCAGCATATATGGGCTATGGCTGCTGTGATTCATGAATTGAACTTACCTTATCTAGTAGTAGCACATCACAGCGATCAAATGGGATTTCGTTATGATTCAAGAATGCGAAAAATAGCAAAAAATGCTGCATCAAATGCTAAATATATATTTGCTATTTCGAACTATGTTAAAAATGAGGTTAAAGAACTTTATAATATTCCTCAGAAAAAGATAATTGTATTACCCAATAGTTACGATAAAAAAATGTTTACTCGACGAACCGTAGATCGAGAACAGTTTCTAATTGACTTTGGAGTTGATATTCCATCACAAGCGAATATAGTTAGTTTCGCGGGAAAAATTTCTTATACTAAAGGTATAGATATTATTTTACAGGCAAATCGGATTTTAAATAACCCGAATATTCATTTCTTATTACTTGGAGCGGGGAACATTAAAGATATTTTACAAATGTACTGTAAAGATAAATATTCTCTTAGTCGTATCCATTTTATCGGCCATCAACCACCAGCTGTTGTCGCAAAAGCACATAACATATCAAAATTGAGTATTATGCCGTCTCGCGACGAAGGATTTGGTATCGCAGCTTTAGAGGCAATGGGTTGTGGGTTACCTGTTGTTGTAACTAGGAATACTGGACCGGAAAGTTTTGTAGTCGGGAAAATTATTGAACAAGAAAGTCCTCAGCAATTGGCAAATGCTATTTTAGCAATTGTTAATTTGTCAGAAAGTCAATATAGCAAATTATCGGATAGAGCTGAGCAAGCTGCACGACGATTTTCATGGCGCACTGTCGCACAAACTCGTCTACATTATTACAAAAAATGCTGCTAATAATATGAAAAAGTGTAAACTTATACTAATATAAGTGAGGAATTTACTATGGCAACATATAGTACTAATGACTTTAAAAGTGGATTGAAAGTCATCTTAGATGGTGATCCATGTGTTATTATTGAAAATGAATTTGTTAAACCAGGGAAGGGGCAAGCATTTAATCGAGTTAAATTCCGCAATTTAAAGACCGGGCGTATATTAGAACGGACTTTTAAGTCTGGAGAAACACTTCCTGGAGCAGATGTGATAGAAACAGAATTGCAATATCTTTATAGTGATAATGAGTTTGCGTACTTCATGCATCCGAAAACTTATGAGCAATATTCGGTAAATAAAACTGCACTAGGAGATACTAAAAAATGGCTAAAAGTGCAAGAGAAGTTTACAGTCACCTTGTGGAATGGAGCACCGATTTCAGTGGTTCCTCCTAATTTTATTTTGTTAAAGGTCGTAAAAACTGAACCGGGAGTAAGGGGTGATACCGCAACTGGTGGCAATAAGCCGGCGACTTTAGAAAGCGGAGCTGTAGTGCGAGTACCATTATTTATTAATGAGGGTGATGTGCTAAAGATCGATACTCGTACTGCTGGATATGTCTCGCGTGTAAAAGAATAATGTTAACAGCGTTACGTTGGAGAGCTCAGTTACTAGCTAAAATTCGTGAATTTTTTGCAAAACGTAATGTTTTAGAAGTAGAAACTCCATTACTTTCTCACAGTAGTATAACTGATCCAAATATACATAGTTTTACGACACAATATCGTATATCAGATAAACGATCAGAAACCTTGTATTTACAAACCTCTCCTGAGTTTACGATGAAACGTTTATTAGCATCGAGCTGCGGTTCTGTTTATCAGATTTGTAAAGCATTTCGAAATAATGAATATGGAAATCAGCATAATCCTGAGTTCACTATTTTGGAATGGTATCGAGTTGATTTTGATCATCATAAATTGATGAGTGAGATGGACGAATTTTTACATTTTATTTTGAATTCTGCACCCGCTGAAAAACTGAGTTATCATCAAGTTTTTGGAAAGTACTTAGAAATAGATCCACATACGAGTTCAACTGAAGGATTACAAAAATGTGCTTTGCAAAAAGGGCAAAATGATATTTTGGGATTGGACCATGATGGGTGGTTAAATATTTTATTAACTCATTTTATAGAACCATATTTGGGACACGATAGGCCTGCTTTTATTTATGATTTTCCAGCATCTCAAGCAGCGTTAGCAAAGATTAGCCAAAAGAATCCTGCGATTGCTGAGCGATTTGAGGTTTATATAAACGGTATCGAAATCGCTAATGGTTTTCATGAATTAACTGATACGAAGGAACAACGCCAGAGATTTGTTGACGATCTGCAAAAACGTCGCGAATTGAATTTACCAGAAATTCCTATTGACGAAAATTTTTTAAGTGCACTTGATAATAACTTTCCAAATTGTTCTGGTGTTGCAGTTGGGGTAGATCGTCTGTTAATGTTACTTATGGAGACGAAGTCTATAAAAGATGTTATCTCATTTCCGATAGATTGTGTTTAGCATGAAAAATTTAATACTAATATTATTATGCGTAACATTGACAATTGCTTGTTCATCGAGTTGGGCAGAAATTACTTTGCAAAACAGATTCGTTGGCATAGATGGTGAACTGCTGAAAAATGTTCAGGCGCAACTTAATATAAAACAACTTTCGGTAGCTAAACCGCTAACAGTTGCAACCGTGAAACACCTTTACAATGAAGCTCCGCAAGATATTAGTAAGGCATTACAGCCTTACGGATATTTTAAGATTAAAGTCACTTCACAGCTAACCCATGTTGGTGAAAATTGGTACGCTAATTATCGCATTGATTTGGGCACTCCTCTTCGAATTACTCAATTAGATGTGAAAGTGATTGGTGATGCTTCTGATGACGTTGAGTTCGGAAAACTACTGGCTAAATTTCCATTGCAGCGAGGGGATGTATTCGAAGCTGCTAAGTATAACAAAGCTAAACGGGATCTATTTAATTTGGCAGAACGACGTGGTTATGTGACTGCAAAAATGCAGCAGAGTGTAGTAAAAATTGATCTTAAAAATTACACTGCGGTAATAATTTTACATTTTGCAAGTGGACCACGTTATTTCTTTGGCCCTATCGCTTTTTCGAAAACGCGATTTAGTAAAAAATTCCTTGATAAATTTCTGACTTTCAAAACTGGGCAATATTATTCCAGTGAGAAATTACATAGGACCCAGGAGAACTTTAATAGTAGTGGCTTATTTCAGCATGTTACTATTGAAACTTTATCTCATAAAGCTAAAAATCTTCGAGTGCCTATTATAGTTAATATAATTCCTCATAAGTCGAAGCACTACACTTTTGGTATAGGATACGGCACTGATACTGGTGTTCGAGGCTCGCTCGGTTTAGATTTATACAATTTTAATCCATGGGGACATTATTTTACCAGTATGGTTACTGCATCTATGCAAAAACAGGCTGGTTTCGAGGTACATTACGTCATACCCGGCAAAAATCCAGTTACGGATCGCTACGATATTGCCGCTGCGACTCAAGCCGAAGATGACAGGTTAGGATATAGCAATGTAATCAAGTTAGGTCCCGCATATACTACTGTTCTTTATGGTTGGCAGCAATCAATCAGATTAAATACTCAATTTGAGAATTGGAAATTTAAACATAAGGGTAATTATCATAATTCTATTCTGTTTGTCCCCAATATTACTTGGTTAAA
>CAYFQQ010000176.1:0-7673 GCA_964345265.1 uncultured Coxiellaceae bacterium | reverse complement strand
ATAATAATAAAAATTTGCATGTTTGGTCATTCCCGCGAAAGCGGGAATCCAGCCAAAAACGTTACAAATACTGGATACTCGCTTTCGCGAGTATGACATATTTATGCAACAACGCCATTTAATATTAGAAGATAAAAAAATGGCTGATAAATTTCATGTTCCACGTATTACTTTTCACGGCTTAGGTAGTTTTAAGAATCTTAAAGAGGTAACCGGTAAAAAAGCTATCATTGTTACCGGCAAAGGCTCGATGCAAAAAGCTGGCTACCTTGATAAAGCAATAAAGATCTTGAAAGATAACAGTATGGATACGGTAATCTTTGACGGAGTCGAACCAGATCCTTCTATAGAAACTGTAATGAGAGGCGTTTCTGTATTTAATAAAGAACAACCAGATGTTATTGTGGGTCTTGGTGGATGTTCAGCTATTGATGCTGCTAAGGCTATGTGGATATTTTATGAATACCCTGATTATAAGTTCGAAGATATTATAGTTCCTTTTGGAATTAAGCCGTTACGTAATAAAGCAATATTCGTTGCAATACCATCAACTAGCGGTACTGGTACTGAAGTTACCTGCGCTAGCGTTATTACTGATAGAAGTAAAGGCATCAAACATCCAGTTGTAACTTATGAGATTACTCCAGATTATGCTATCGTTGATGGGGAAGTTTGTAAAACTATGCCACCGAATGTTACTGCTGATACCGGAATGGATGCTTTGTGCCATGATTGCGAAGCTTTTGTCTCAACATTAGCAGATTACTATACTGATCCGATAGCGCTTAAATCTATCGATATGATTTTTGAGTATTTGCCCAAAGCTTATCAAAATGGAAATGATTTAGAAGCTCGCCAAGTTATGCATGACGCTTCTTGTCTTGCCGGTATGGCGTTTACTAATGCTTTGCTTGGTATTGTGCATGCAATGGCTCACCAGCTTGGGGGTATGTTTGGTGTTCCTCATGGTCGAGCTAATGCCATTTTATTGCCTAATGTTATTCGTTATAACAGCAAGAACACTGATAAATATACCGTGCTCGCTAAACGTTTCGGCAAGTCAACTGCAGAAGATTTTGCCCAAGAGGTTGAAAAATTGCGTAAGTCAGTCGGCATCGAGGACAGCATAAAAGAATACGGTATTGATCCAGCAACATGGCAAGAGAAGTTGGATGCTATAACCGAAAATGCAAGCAAAGACGCGTGCGTTGGTTGTAATCCGCGTCAACCTTTCTTGGAAGATCTGAAGAAAATATATCAATCTTGCTATAACGGTGAGAAAGTAGATTTCTAATCACTCTGATCTAAATGAGGGTAGATGCAGTAGTCTGCCCTCAGGTCACTTTAATTATTGATGGTAAATGGGAATTAAATTTTTTTATCTAAACACTCTGGTTCGTGTTCTGATAATGAGTAAGCCTTTCCGTCTCCTACAATAATATGATCTAGCACTTGCACGTCTATTAATGCCAATGCTTTTGCCAACTGTCGTGTAATTGATTTGTCGGCGTAGCTCGGTTCAGCTACTCCCGACGGATGGTTATGAGCTAGTATCACTGCAGCGGCATTGAGTTCAAGTGATTTTTTTACAACTTCACGGGGGTGCACTGTAGAATTATTGATCGTTCCATAAAATAGTTCCTGGTAGCAAATAATATGATTGCGGTTATCAAGAAATAGGCAGGCAAAAACTTCTTGTTTATGATGACAAAGTTGTGAGACCAAATAATATTTAGTATCTTCAGAATTGGTTAATACATCTTTATTTTGTAAAGTTGTTTGTAATTGACGACGAGCAATTTCTAATGCCGCTTGTAATTGAATATATTTAGTTAATCCCATGCCTGAATGCTTGCATAGTTGTTTTGGAGTTGCATTTAGTAAATTTTTTAAATCACCAAAGGCGGTCAATAATTCCCGCGCTAAATCTACGGCGGTTTTGCCTTTTTTCCCGATACGCAACAAAATTGCTAATAATTCGGTATCTGATAGGGCAGTTGCTCCTTTGGCTAATAGCTTCTCACGGGGCCTTTCATCAGCTAACCAATCAATGATAGTCATGTAGATAGTCTAAGATTATTTGCTCAAGTGACAATACAGTATTTTTAGTTGTAAAATATCATCAATGTTAAAAACTATTGAATTAAAGATTCTTGATAAGCGTATTGGTAAAGAGTTTCCTTTGCCTAAATATGCTACTTTAGGTTCAGCTGGATTAGATTTATGCGCTTGTATTGATAAGCCATTGATGATTTTTCCTGAACAAGTTAAATTGATTCCTACAGGAATAGCTATTCATATAGCTGATGAATATACAGCTGCAGTAGTTATACCTCGTTCGGGTTTGGGGCATAAGCATGGTATTGTTCTGGGTAATTTAGTGGGATTGATTGATTCCGATTATCAGGGCCAGGTTATGATCTCATGCTGGAATAGAAACAGGAAACCTTTTACGATCACCCCGGGTTATCGTTTGGCACAGTTAATTGTAGTTCCGATTGTGCGTGCAAAATTTGAGATAGTAGATAATTTTGACCCTAGTGATCGTGGCGAGGGCGGATTCGGACATTCAGGAAACAACTGAAATGACAAAATATAATATTTGTAATGATGTTTTGGCTTCTATTTTCCGGACCTATGATATTCGAGGTGTGGTAGATAAAAGTTTAACTCTAGACGTTATTTATACCATTGGTTTGGCTATTGGCAGTGAAGCGCGAGATCGTGGGGAAAGTAAGGTTATTATTGGGCGCGACGGTCGTTTATCAGGACCGAAATTTTTGAAGGCTCTAGCATCGGGTTTAAAGCACAGTGGTTGCGGTGTAATTAATATCGGCGAAGTAACTTCTCCGATTTTGTATTATGCAACATGTATTTTAGATACTAAATCTGGAGTTATGATAACTGGTAGCCATAATCCACCAGATTATAATGGCATAAAAGTTATTATTGGTGGTGTGACCTTGTGTGAAGGAGCGATTCAAGATTTATATCGACGTATCGTTACCAATAATTTTCATTTTGGTTCAGGTAAAGAAAAAAGAATTAATATTATAAGCAAGTATATAAAGCGTATTGTGTCAGATGTTAAATTAGCACGGCCTTTAAAAGTTGTAATCGATTGCGGTAACGGAGTTGGCGGTAAAGTAGCGCCGAAGGTTTTTAGAAAATTAGGCTGTAAAGTTATCGAATTGTTTTGTAAGGTAGATGGCACTTTCCCTAACCATCACCCAGATCCGCAGGTTGAGGAAAATTTGAAAGATATCATTGCAACTGTTAAATCTCGTAATGCTGATATAGGTCTTGCTTTTGATGGCGATGCAGATCGATTAGGTGTAGTTACTAATCTAGGTGAAATTATTATGCCTGATCGACAGATAATTTTGTTGGTAAGGAATGTACTACAATACAACCCTGGTGCTAAAGTTCCATTTGATGTCAAGTGTACTCGGCATTTGGCAAGAGAAATTGTAAAATCAGGCGGTAAGCCAGAAATGGTTAGAACCGGTCATGCTCTGTTGAAAGCAAAAATGAAAGAACTTAATGCGCCGATAGGTGGAGAATTAAGTGGCCATATATTCTTTAAGGAACGCTGGTATGGATTTGATGATGGTATTTATTCCGCGGCACGATTGCTAGAAATTCTTTCTAAAGATCCTCGAAGTAGTAGTGAGGTTTTTGCTGAAATACCGAATAGCGTTAATACTCCAGAACTAAAGTTAGCTATGTCTGACGAAGAGAAATATGAATTCATGAAGAAATTTATTGCTCAGGCTGAATTTCCTGAGGCGAATATAACAACTATTGATGGGATAAGAGTAGATTTTGATGATGGATTTGGTTTGGTTCGTGCATCTAATACCACTCCATGTATAATATTTCGTTTTGAAGGTGAAACTCTAAAGGCGTTAGAGCGAATCAAAAAAATATTTAAGCAACAGTTATTACAATTAGATAAAAATTTGGAATTACCATTCTAAATTAAAGAGCAAAATGATGTGGATGAAGTTATTTCTTATTTTATTGATAGTTTTTATTGCCTGGTTGATTTATCGTAATATTAGATATAATCCACAAGCTTTTTCCAAGGAAAATTTGGGAAAGAGTTTGTATACATTAGGTTTATTGGCTTTAGCGTTGATAGCTTTTATTGCTTTACTGGTAGTATTATTAAAAGGGTAACAATGAGATTTGATAAAAAATATATTTTCATTTTATTAATTGCTTTGTTAGTCGTTAGTTGTATAAAGACGAAACAAACTGTAGTACAAGGTTATATCGAAGGTTATTACACTTATTTGTCGTCAGCTTTAAGTGGTCGATTAGAGAAACTTATTATTTCTCGTGGTGATGAAATAAAAACCAATGACTTGGTTTTTGTGTTAGATCGACAACCAGAAACTGATCAATTAAAACAAGCACAGAAAAATCTTACTCAAGTGCAACAAATTCTAATCGATCTGCGAAAAGGCCAACGCCAAACGGTTTTAGATCAGATAAAAGCACAACGTGCTCAAGTTATTGCAATAATGCAGTTAGATGAAAGAACTTTGTCACGTTATCAAAGATTATTTACTAAACATGCGATTGATAAGGCGAGTGTTGATGCTGCACAGTCGAATTATCAACGTGATGTGAAACGAATTAAGGAACTAGATGCTAGTTTAGCAGAGGCGAAATCAGGTGCTAGAGAAAATCAAATAAAAGCTCAGCAGGCCACGGTTGAAGCTGCTATGGCCAATTTGAAACGCGCTAAATGGGCTTTGGCGCAAAAAACCATGTATGCTCCTATTTCAGGTTTTGTATTTGATACGTATTACCATGTAGGGGAATTTGTACCTGCTAATCAACCGGTAGCATCCTTATTGGCACCTGAAAATATTAAATTGATTTTCTTTATTCCAGAACCTATGTTAAGTAAAATTTCTCTTGGCGAGAAAATACAATTTTCATGTGATGGATGTAAGAAAAAGACTCCGGCCACGATCAGTTTTATATCCTCACAAGCGGAATACACTCCGCCGGTAATTTATAGTGAAGCTACTCGTGATAAATTAGTCTATCGTATTGAGGCAAAAATCGCTCCTGATATTGCTATTCATTTCCATTCTGGTCAACCAGTTGATGTATATTTGTAGTTTGACACTTTTTTTATATAGATTAGCAACATCGAAATGGCTGCTGGAGTAATGCCGGGAATTCGAGAGGCTTGGCCTACGGTTATTGGTTGAATTTCTTTTAATTTTTGCTTTACCTCATTTGATAATCCTTTTACTATTTCGTAATTAAAATTTTCTGGAATTTTAGTTTCCTCATGACGTCGTTGCTTTTCAATTTCCTGCATTTGTCGACTAATATAGCCTTCGTACCTCATTTGAATTTCAATTTGTTCGGCAATTATATTGTCTACTTTTTGCGTGCCAATGGTTTCAAATTGACATAATAAATCGTATGATATTTCGGGTCGGCGCAACAAATCTAATGCTTTACATTCTTTCTCTATTTTTATTATTGAATTGTTAGGACGAATTAAAATATCACGTAGTCGTTGTTTTTCCATTTCGATTGTTTCTTGTTTATGTTCAAAGGCTCGCCAATGTTCTATATCTATTAAACCTAATTGTTTTGCTTTTTCGGTTAGTCTTAAATCGGCGTTATCTTCACGTAATAAAAGCCGGTATTCAGCACGGCTGGTAAACATACGATATGGTTCGTTGGTGCCGTGCGTAATTATGTCATCAATCATAACTCCAATATATGCTTGGTCACGACGTGGCCACCATGGTTCTTTATCTTGTAACTGCAAGGCCGCATTTAAGCCAGCAATTAATCCTTGTGCAGCTGCTTCTTCATAGCCGGTTGTACCATTAATTTGTCCTGCAAAAAATAAACCACTGATTTGTTTTGTTTCAAGTGAATATTTAAGGTCGCAAGGATCAAAAAAATCATATTCAACGGCGTAACCAAAGCAAGTAATGTATGCATTTTCGAAGCCTTTAATACTGCGTACTAATTTTATTTGAGTATCATAAGATAAACTTGTTGATATTCCATTTGGATATACTTCATTTGTTTTTAAGCCTTCGGGTTCAATAAAAATCTGGTGTGAAGATTTGTCAGCGAAACGCATAATTTTATCTTCAATAGATGGACAATAACGCGGACCTATACTTTCAATGATTCCTGTATAAAGGGGAGATTGTGACAGGCCCTGACGAATTATTTCATGAGTTTGTTCATTAGTATGGGTAATGTGGCAATTTACTTGTTGAGGGTGTTGTTCTCTTGTACCAAGAAAAGAAAATATCGGTGTAGGGTTATCGCCAGATTGAATTTTTAATTTACTATAGTTAATAGTTTTACCATCAATTCGCGGAGGAGTTCCAGTTTTTAAACGACTTACTCGAAATGGTAATTCTCTTAGTTTTTTTGCAAGTGTTATAGAAGAAGGATCTCCAGCACGTCCGCCTATACAACTGGTTAAACCTGTGTACATTTTGCCGTTTAAAAACGTTCCTACGGTTAATATAACAGCATTAGCAGTAAGTTTATTTCCGATATTGGTAACGATTCCAGTAACTTTATTATTCTTTATTATTAAGTCATCAACAGTCTGCTGCAGAATTGATAAATTTTCCTGTTTTTGGAGCAATCCAAGGATAGCTTGTTTATAAAGAACTCGATCTGCTTGTGCTCGTGTAGCTCTAACTGCAGGGCCTCTGCTAGAGTTTAAAATGCGAAACTGAATGCCCGAATGATCAGTGTTTATTGCCATTGCTCCACCTAAAGCATCGATTTCTTTTACTAAATGTCCTTTACCAATTCCTCCAATGGATGGATTGCAAGACATCTGGCCTATCGTTTCGATGTTATGAGTTAACAATAGAGTTCTTATGCCTAAGCGTGCCGAGGCTAATGCTGCTTCAATACCAGCATGTCCTCCACCTACAACAATTACAGGATAGTGATTAATCGATTTCATTATAATAATTATAATACTTTAACGGAAAATTACCGTATATCAGTAACGTAGTCGCTTTGTTAATATTTAGATTATCCTAATCTAACCAAATAGTGTTATAATATAGGGGAGCAATATGATTATGCCGCAAGTTGCATTTGATACATTAGAGTATGCTAAAGGGCTTGAAGAAGCAGGTGTAGAGCCTAAAATAGCTGAAGCGCAAGCTAAAGCACAGGTTAAAATATTGTCTAATTTGTTAGATTATAAGGTTGCTACAAAAGATGATCTAAAAGAACTTAAAAGTGAACTTAAGGACCTCGGAGTTAAAATCGATCAAGTTGAGGTTAAACTCGATTCTAAAATTAGTCAACTTGATTCTAAGACAGATCAACTTGAATCTAAGTTTAAATCCAAGATTGATCAGCTTGATTCTAAGTTTGAATCTAAATTTGACTATTTCAATTCCAAAATAGATTCGCTAGAACATAGATTAACTGTTAGGCTAGGAAAGATGATGGTAGCTGGTGTTGGTTTTATGGCGGCTCTATTTACTGTTTTTCATTTCCTGTGAGTTACGTTTCAGCAATTCTAATTTTGATGCTGTCATTCTCGCGAATGCGAGAATCCATTTAATTTGGGGCTCTTTGGATACCCGCCTTCGCGGGTATGACGTGAAATAGCACTTAAAATTGGTCAAAATTAGAATTGC
>CAYFQQ010000175.1:0-9190 GCA_964345265.1 uncultured Coxiellaceae bacterium | reverse complement strand
TTGACCAATTTTAAGTGCTATTTCACGTCATACCCGCGAAGGCGGGTATCCAAAGAGCCCCAAATTAAATGGATTCTCGCATTCGCGAGAATGACAGCATCAAAATGAGAATTGCTGAGTATACCTTGACATTCAATACATAACCTTTATTCTATGTTAGTTATGCATAACAAAGTTCAACATTCAAGACATAGAGTCCTGGGTGTGTTCACTTTGGCGATGATTAACGTCGCTGCAGTCGCAAGTCTTAAAAATTTTCCGGTGATGGCTGAAGTGGGTTTTGCGTTGGTGTTTTTTTATTTTATAGCCGCAATAGTGTTCTTTATCCCTACAGCCCTAGTTTCCGCTGAACTCGCTACTGGATGGCCATCTACAGGAGGTATTTATACTTGGGTAAAACAAGGTCTGGGAGGACGATGGGGATTTGTGGCAATTTGGTTACAGTGGATTGAAAATGTTATTTGGTATCCTACTATACTTGCATTTGTCGCCGCCACTATTTCTTATTTATTTGCCCCGGCATTAGCGAGTAATAAGTATTTCATATTAGTGACTATTCTGATTATATACTGGGTATGTACTATTATTAATTTTCGAGGTATGAAGGCATCAGGAGTGATTAGCACTATAGGTGCAATAATAGGGACTATTATTCCCAGTATCATAATCATCTTATTAGCCATTACATGGATCGTATCTAGCAAACCTATACAGATTAGTTTTAGTTTACATAGTTTAATTCCTGATATGGGTCATATTGATAATTTGGTATTTCTGGTTGGTGTATTACTTGCCTTAGGTGGTATGGAAATGTCGGCAGTGCATGCTAATGAAGTAAAAGCCCCACGTCGTGATTATCCACGTGCAATTTTTTTGGCTACGGTGATCATTTTAATACTTTCTGTTTTTGGTTCACTAGCAATTACAATCGTTGTTCCTCAGGCTAAAATTAGTTTAGTAGCCGGAATTATGCAAGCTTTTAGCGCCTTTTTCAAGGCTGATCATATAGCTTGGTTAACGCCTATCATTGCAATTATGATCGCTATTGGTGCTATTGCTATGGTAAGTACATGGATTGTTGGGCCCAGCAAGGGTTTGATGCAAACTGCACGAGACGGTGATATTCCACCTTTTTTTCAGCGTATGAATAAGAATCGTATGCCGATCACTATTATGCTGGTACAAGGGTCATTTGTAACCCTTTTGGCGTTTGCATTCTTGTTAATGCCCACCGTGAGTAGTTCTTATTGGATTTTAACTGCATTAACTGCACAATTGTATTTGCTTATGTATTTACTCATGTTTATTACAGGAATTCGTTTACGGCATACGCAGAAGAATGTTAAACGTGCGTATAGTATTCCTGGAGGCAAATATCTTGGCATGTGGGTAGTCGCAGGTGTTGGTGTACTAGCAACTTGTAGCGGTTTTACTCTTGGATTTTTCCCTCCCAGCCAATTAGCAACTGGTAATATATGGCTCTATGAAGGATTTCTTGGGTTGAGTACTATCATAATGTTGATACTGCCATTAATTATTTACAGTCTTCGACGTAAAAGTTGGCGACAGAAACAAATTTGAGGGTTTAATTATGGAAAATTTAGAACAATTCCCGATATTGGTTATTGATGATCAAATCAAAGAGGATAATCTCAGTGGTCAGGCTATCAGAAACATTATTGAACATTTGGAGCATTTAGGATTTAGTGTGATTAAAGCATTACAAGCTAAGGATGGTTTGACCATTATAAAAGCTAATGCTGCGATCAGTTGTATATTATTGGATTGGGAAATTGGTGAAGATAATAAGAAAAGTTTAAATAGTGCTCAATTGATTAAACAAATTCGAGAAGTAAACGATTCAATACCTGTGTTTATCATGACCGAACGACATAAATTACAAGATATTGAGTTAGATATCTTAGCTCGAGTAAACGACTATGTATGGAAAGTTGAGGATACTCCTCATTTTATTGCTGGTCGTGTTGAACGTGCTGCATTGGATTATTTAAATAGCGTTTTACCAGTATTTTTTAAAGAATTAGTAAATTATGCCGAGAATTATAAATACGCTTGGCATACTCCAGGTCATATGGGTGGTGTTGCATTTTTAAAATCCTTGGTGGGACAGGCGTTCTATAATTTTTATGGTGAAAATGTTTTCCGTGCTGACCTTTCAGTCTCGGTTCCTGAATTAGGGTCATTAATGGAGCATAGTGGTGTTAATGGTGAAGCTGAACGCCAAGCAGCAAAAATTTTTGGAGCCGAATACACATACTTTGTTACTAACGGTACTTCTACTGCAAACAAAATTGTTATGCATAGTTGTGTAACCGCTGGTGATGTTGTTTTAGTAGATCGTAATTGTCACAAATCGTTACAACATGTATTGACGATGACAGGAGCGATTCCGGTTTATTTAATGCCAGCTCGAAATGCTTATGGAATTATTGGCGGCATTTATGCGAGTGAATTTGATGTAAAGACTATTAGAAAAAAAATCGCTGCGAATCCTTTGATTACAAATAAAACAGTCAAGCCAAAATTAGTAGTTGTTACCAATAGTACTTATGATGGTTTAGCTTATGACGTTGTTGATATTAAAAACAAGCTACAAAATATTACTGATAATTTACACTTGGATGAAGCTTGGTTCTCTTATGCGCACTTTCATGAATTGTACAAAAATCGCTATGCTATGTGTTCGACGCACACTCAGCAGCATCCAGCGGTGTACAGCACTCAATCTACACACAAATTACTAGCAGCCTTTTCACAAGCATCAATGGTTCATGTTAAGAGTGGTATTAAGAAAATCGACCCGAATCGCTTTAATGAAGCATTTATGATGCACACTTCGACATCACCTCAATATAGCATTATTGCTTCTTTGGACGTTGCTGCGAAGATGATGGAGGGTAAGGCGGGACGTGCTTTAATTCATGATTCAATTAAAGAGGCCATCATTTTTCGTAAAAAGGTTTTACAAATTCGTAATGAATTAAGAGTCACCAAAACCACTAAAAAAGATAATTGGTTCTTCAAAGTGTGGCAGCCTGATGTGGTGTATGGCCAAGGCAAGAAACAAATTAATTTCCTCAATGTAAATGATGATCGCTTGGCTACTGATCCTAATTGCTGGCTTTTAAGACCTAAAGAAACTTGGCATGGCTATAAGAATCTAATTACACAACATATGCTATTAGATCCAATTAAAGTATCAATTTTAACTCCCGGAATAAATGAAGATGGTAGCATGAGTGACTGGGGGATACCCGCGTTTTTATTGGCTAAATTCCTAATGAATCGAGGTATAGTTGATGAAAAAACCAGTTTCTATACATTTTTGTTATTGTTTTCTGTTGGTGTCACACGTGGTAAATCTGGTACGTTACTAGCTGCGCTTTTAGAATTCAAACACTTGTATGATAAAAATACTCCACTCGAAGAGATGCTTCCGCAGCTAGTAATAGATCATCCACAACGTTACCAAAATATGACTATTCAGGATTTAGCGAATGAAGTGCATGATTATCTTAGAAAAAAAGATATAAGCACGATAATGTCAAAGATGTTCGATAAAGTACCGGATCCGGTTATAACACCAGCACAAGCTTATGCTAAATTGGTTGAGGATCGTGTAGAGGAAGTAAAGCTTTCCCAGTTGAACGATCGCATAGCTGAAGTTATGGTTGTTCCTTATCCACCAGGAATTCCAATTATTATGCCCGGAGAAAAATTTACCGCAAATAGCAAAATAATTATTGATTATCTAAAAGTATTAGAAGATTTTGATAATTTATATCCAGGATTTGAAACTGAGACTCATGGAGTTACTGTTAAAGAGGAAAACGGTAGGAAAACTTATTATATAGATTGCGTTAAAGACATTTAATGTCATCTTCGCGTAGACGAGGATCCGGTAGGGAACAGGCATGCCTGTTCCCTACGATCTTAGATATCCGCTTTGGTGAATACGCACATAGGCGACAACTTAAGGATTTAACTCCGTCATATGGCCATGGATTGGCTAGAACGCATTTCGTCATTCTGGCCAGGGATTGGCCAGAATCCAGCGATAAGGACGTTTATTACACTGCGCTGCGCGAGCCCTGGATCCCGCGGTCAAGCCGCGGGATGACGTAAAAAGGTGCAGGTATGAAGTAAAAAGACGCGGATATAGCGTTAGAGTGCACAAAGAATAATTTGAAAATTTGATAAGAAATTTGAAATGTCATATTTAGGTATCGATATTGGAACATCAGCTGTAAAAGTGGTTCTTGTAGATAACGAGCAGAAGCTTATTTCACAGTCATCTGTACCTCTGAAAGTATCAAGACCAGAAAAATTATGGTCAGAACAAAATCCAGAGCATTGGTGGCAGGCAACTTGCCTAGCTATAGAAAATCTTAAAGAAAACAATAAATCAGCACTAGCAGCATTAAAGGCCATCGGTATTACTGGACAAATGCATGGAGCGGTTTGTCTTGATAGAAATAATAAACTTTTGTGTCCTGCTATTCTTTGGAACGATGGTCGCTCACACCATGAATGCGATGTTTTGAATAAGCACCCTGCAGATTTCAAAGACATAAATGGCAATACTGTTATGCCTGGTTTTACAGCTCCTAAATTATTATGGATACAGAAACACGAGCCTAATGTATTTAAGAAGATTCATAAGATTCTCTTACCCAAAGATTATATAAGATTTAAATTAAGCGGAACTTATGCCACTGATTTATCAGACGCATCAGGCACATCATGGCTCGATGTGGGAAATCGGTGTTGGTCAGAACAGCTACTTACTGCAACTAATTTAAATATTGAACAAATGCCGAAGGTTTACGAAGGAACCGAAGTTACCGGAGAATTAAGATCTGATTTGGCTTCTCAATGGGGAATATCCAAAAGAGCAAAAATTATCGCTGGCGCTGGTGACAATGCAGCAGGCGCAATTTCTCTCGGCGTTATAGAATCCTATCGAGCGATGCTCTCAATAGGTACATCTGGCGTGTACTTTGTGCCATGCGTAGAATTTAAGCCTGATCCTGAAAAAGGATTTCATACATTTTGTCACTGCATTCCGAATAAGTGGCACCAAATGGGCGTTATTTTAAGTGCTGCAAGTTGTTTAAATTGGTGGTTGAAAGTAACAGGCGAAAAGAGTGAAGCGCGATTGATTGCCGAAATAGAGAATAAAGATACTTGTTCTCTGCACGATATGCCAATATTTCTACCTTATTTATCGGGTGAAAGAACTCCACATAATAATCCCTTTGCACAGGGAGTATTTTTTGGTATCAACCATACCACTAGTCGAACTAAGTTAACTCAAGCGGTACTAGAAGGAGTAGCATTTGCTATTGCTGATTGTCAAACTGTATTAAAAGAAGTGGGTACAGACGTCACACAAATGTCACTAATAGGTGGAGGAGCTAAAAGTAAATATTGGGGAGAAATTTTTGCTAATGTTGTTAATAAGCCGTTACTTTATCATAATGAAAGCGAATTAGGGCCTGCTTTTGGTGCTGCTCGTCTTGCCATAATCGGCGATTTAAATGTACCAGCAAATGAGATTGCAACACTTCCTGAAATAGTACATACTATCGATCCGAATCAACGAAAACATGAAAAATATATGCTTCGGTTTGAATTGTATCGTAAAATATATCAGCAACTAAAACCGTTATTTTGTTAGTAAATCATAGCGTTATGAATACATATTTTTCTTCGGTTGACCAAATTCGTTTTGAAGGTCCTGATACCGATAATCAGTTAGCCTACCGCTTTTATGATCCACAAAGAGTGCTATTAAATAAAACTATGGCACAACATCTGCGTATCGCTGTTTGTTACTGGCATACTTTTTGTTGGCGTGGGGAGGATCCTTTTGGTATCGGTACACGTTTGATGCCATGGGATCAAGTTGGTACTTCTTTTGAAAACGCAGAACAAAAACTAAATGCCGCATTTGAGTTCTTTACTAAATTAGGTGTTTCCTACTTTACCTTTCATGATCGGGACCTAGCTCCAGAAGGAAAAAATTTTGCAGAATCGGTCAGTAATTTAAAACACATGGTCGATTTGGTTCACCAGAAAATGAATACGACAGGAATTAAGTTATTATGGGGAACCGCAAATTGCTTTTCTAATCCTCGTTATATGGCAGGTGCCGCAACTAATCCCAATCCAGAGATATTTGCCTATGCAGCTGCTCAGGTTAAATATGCATTGGAAGCTACTCATAATCTGGATGGTGAAAATTACGTACTATGGGGAGGCCGCGAAGGTTATGATACTCTACTGAATACTAATCTAAAACATGAATTAGAACAATTAGGGCGATTTATGTCTATGGTTGTAGACCATAAACATAAAATTGGCTTTAAAGGTCAATTGCTGATTGAACCTAAACCATGCGAACCGACAAAACATCAATATGACTTTGATACCGCGACCGTTTATGCTTTTTTACAGAAATTTGGGCTAGAAAGCGAGATAAAAGTAAATATTGAAGCTAATCATGCTACTTTGGCGGGACATAGTTTTGAGCACGAAATTGCATATGCATATGCAAATAATTTATTTGGCAGCATTGATATTAATCGGGGTGATCCGCAAAATGGTTGGGATACTGATCAATTTCCCAATAATGTTGAAGAGGTATCCCGAGTAATTTATCAGATTCTAAAGCATGGCGGTTTTACCAGTGGCGGATTTAATTTCGATGCTAAAGTCAGAAGACAAAGTAACGATTTACACGATTTATTTTATGCTCATATAGGTGGTATCGATATATTAGCAAAGAGCTTATTAATAGCTATAAATATGTTCGAAAATAATACCTTAGAAGAAATTATTAATTCCCGTTATCAAGATTGGCAAACTGATTTTGGTCAGAATATTTTAACTGGTAACCATACTATAGATTCTTTAGCTAGTTACACAATAGACAAAAACACTGAACCTAAAACGTTTTCAGGAAAACAGGAACTTTGTGAAAATATAGTTAATCGGTATCTTTGGAGTAAAAATAATGACAATCGATAAACGATTGTATACTCTCCATATTTATTTTATTGGCTTTATTGCTGCTTTAGCGGGTTTATTATTCGGTTTTGATACCGGCATAATTTCTGGAGCTATCACATTTATTCAGAAGCAATATAATCTTTCAACAGAAATGGTGGGTGTTATTGTGAGCATAGTGATGATTGGAGCAGTTTGCGGCACCGTAATTAGCAATATCATATCTCGCCATTTCGGAAGACGTAATGCTCTGATAATTGCAAGCATTTTATTTTCGATAACGGCAATAGGATCAGCATTAGCTGTAACCCCTTACTTTTTGATTTCAATAAGATTTTTCCTCGGTATTGCTATCGGAATCGCATCTTACACAGCTCCTCTATATCTTGCTGAATTATCACCAAGGAATATTCGTGGCAAGATTATTGCCTTTTATCAGTTAATGATTGCAGCTGGCCTCTTGGCAGCTTATTGTTCGGATATGGTATTTACTCCTAGTGGATCATGGCGCTGGATGCTTGGAATTGCAGCTTTCCCAGCAATGTTAATGTTGATTTTTTGTATACGTTTACCTCGTAGCCCACGATGGCTTATGTTAAACAACAAAACTAATGAAGCAAGAAAAGTTCTTAGCAAAATATTTTCATTACAACAAGCTGATAGAGAATTCACTGAAATTGAAGAAAGAATTAAATATGATCAACAAAATAAGAACGGATGGAGATCTATTCTCAGGAATCCACGGTTTCGAGCAGTTTTAATATTAGGAGTATGTGCTCAAATGATGCAACAGTGGACTGGTTGCAATATTGTCCTTTATTACGCACCCATTATTTTGAAGTTTGCTGGGTTCGCGACACCAGTGCAGCAAATGTGGGGCACCATAGCTGTCGGTGCGGTAATGATGTTTACAACTATCATCGCTGTTAAATATGTTGATAGATGGGGACGCCGCCCCATTTTATTTGGTGGCCTCACAGCGATGAACCTTAGCCTATTTTTACTAGGATTAGTTACAAAACATACTGATTCAACAATTTTTCAAACAACAGCAATTTTTGCAGTATTGTTCTATATATTCGGCTTTGCTGTCAGCTTAGGGCCAATAGTATGGATTCTATGTTCAGAAATATTTCCCATCCATATGCGCGATTTTGGAATTATGATCACAACTGCAAGTAATTGGCTTTTTAATGCCGCTTTAGCGACAGTATTTCCGACTCTGATCGCAGTGCTTGGTAACAATGTATTTTTTCTATTTGTAATTGCCTGTGCGCTCAGTTTTATCTTTGTTAAATATTTTGTTCCCGAAACCAAAGGAGTTTCTTTAGAACAAATCGAGGAAAATTTAATGAACGGTAACCGCAGCCGCTATATTGGCCAGCCTGAGAAGGTTTTTAGTTTCACGTCTGATGCAGTTTGACTGTAAAAGGGGTAAAGTCTCATCTTGCGATAACGAAATGTCGCAAGATAAGACTTTACCCCCCTTTGTTCTTACGATTAATTTTGTGTTACTTGGCATAACTACTATCTAATATGGCATACTAATATGGCATAATGGAACTGAACTCTCGTTTATATGGGATTTAGTAGAATCTTCATGTTGCTGCCACATCATGTTGGTATATTTAAATTGTTCTCGAGCATAAAGTTGCTGCTGGTACTCAGGCGTGTCTAGTAATTTATACAATAAAGTCTTAGCTGCTGAAGCATTAAATACTTCATTTGCTGCAATGGTTTTCTGGGTTTCAGAAATCTTTCCCTGATCGATATGGAAATATGTAATCTCTGCCGATTCGATCTCCCCCTTAAGAAGGCTTAAAAGATCTACGGCCTTTATTAAACCGGAACTATGTGCTTCAGTATAGTCGCCAAGTGCATGTTTAGTGTCCGAAGAAATTTTGTCTACTAAACTCAGAAATGATCTATCATTATCAAGTTGAAATTGTTCTTTTATAGCTGATTTTAATTTATTTAGATTATCTATTTCACTATTCGAAACATATTTTAATAAGTTCACAATTTCAGAAGGTACAAACTTCATCAGCAATTCTAATTTTGACCAATTTTAAGTGCTATTTCACGTCATACCCGCGAAGGCGGGTATCCAAAGAGCCCCAAATTAAATGGATTCTCGCATTCGCGAGAATGACAGCAT
>CAYFQQ010000174.1:0-2460 GCA_964345265.1 uncultured Coxiellaceae bacterium | reverse complement strand
AATGACACACCGCTAGCTCGCATCGCAATTAACTCGCTATGTGAAGCTAATAGCCCTAAACCCATTAAGCTACCTATAAGACCTGCCATTGGAAAAAATTGATAAATATCTGCTGGCAAACGCATCGCTACACACAGCAGTACTTGAGGTAATCCATAATTACCGTTACCCATATCAGAAAATTCACCGGTGAATTCAATAAATATCTCTACAGCAATCAATACCAACACAACTATCAAGATAGTATTGATTACAGTAGTGCCAATATATCTACGTAAAATTCTCATGATCTAAATACTTTAACAATTCGCCACCAACCAAACCGGTGCGTAATCAGTATCATAGCTATTAATAACATCAAGCCATGTATCCACCACATTCCTAGCGTATGTGAAATTATTCCATTTCGTATCCATGAGCGACCTAAAAACATAAAATTACCATAAATTATATATAGCAACATTGCTGGAACTAATTGTGCATAACGGCCTTGACGAGATCTAACTCTGCTCAATGGAACAGCAATAAGAGCTAAAATTATTGCCATAATAGGTATCGATAAACGCCATTGCAATTCGGCAGCTGCATGATTATCTGTATGATCGTGCCACAATGTATAAGTAGGAATAGCATTTTCACGGCGTTCCTGTTCATCTTGCCCTTGGGCAATGCGAGCCCAGTATTGTCCAAAATTAATAATTTGATAATCTTTTTCTCCAACAATACCTGCATAGCGTGTGCCATTATTCAACACCACAAAACGGTCACCGGTTTTCTCATCCAATTTCTGCTGACCTGAAGAAGCAGTCAATATATTCCATGACTTTGCATTCCGTGGTTCCTGTGCAACATTCGGTTGTGCAACAAAAATATTATGTAAATGCTTATGATTTCGCGAAATTTCCTCTGCATATAATATCAAGCGATCATTTTGTAGACTCTGAAAACGTCCCGGCAACACTAGCTCTAATGGCGATAAAGCACCTTCATTTAAAAGTCTTTCAGCATACTTATTAACATGAGGAGCAACCCAAAGTATTAAACCAGAAACTATTATTACAACTAATAACGTCAAACCCATAGTTATCTTTATCAATCTGGCTTGGCTTACTCCGCAAGCAAACAAAACTGTCATTTCATTGTCTGCATACATTCTTCCGTAACCGAGTAAAATTCCCAAAAATAACGATAGCGGCAATAGCGTTCCCAATAATGTCGGAATTTCTAATGATAACAACAATAAAACGGCATGAGCACTTAAATCTCCAGAAGCAGCAGAACGCATATAATGAATAAATTGAGTACTCAAAAAAATTAGCAATAATATCACACTAGTTGCCAATAATATTGAAGCTATCTCTTTGGTTAAATAACGAAAAATAATCATAGAAAAATTAGCTAAATTAAGTAAACTTAATTATTATTCTAGCAAATTGAGAAATAATATGCCTATTAATATAACCTTTTACCATTTACCTTACTCATCTATTGAAGCATGTGGGTTATATATATGTCGTTTAACCGAAAAAGTATATAAAAAAAACCATCGCATATACATTCATACATCTTCAGAACATGAAACTAAAACACTTAACGACTTACTATGGACATTTAAGGATATTAGTTTTATACCCCACAATATATATGAAGAAAATCCCACTAGTCCAGCCCCGATACAAATCGGTTATTCTAAAAAACAACCAAATGAACATAATGACATATTAATCAATTTGACTTCAGATATACCAAATTTTTATGCTAACTTTAAACACATTCTCGAGATAGTCCCTAATAACATTAATGCTAAAGAGACCGGTAGAAAAAAACATAAATTCTATCAAGACCACGACTGTAAATTAGAAACCCACAACATCACTTAATATGCAACACACATCCAAATTCTGGCTACGAGATTTATTACTATTAACTATTATCATAAGCATATTATTTGGCGTATTTCTTGGTAGCTTTCCTTTAATTCCTCCAGACGAAGCTCGATATTCAGAAATACCACGCGAGATGGTTGCGACCAACCAATATATAACGCCACATTTAAATGGAGTTAAATATTTTGAAAAACCGGCACTCTTTTATTGGATGCAATGTGCTTCCATTAAACTATTCGGCTTAAGTGAGTGGTCGATGCGATTCATGAATGCCTTCATGGGCTTGCTAGGATGTCTAATAGTCTACGTAAGCGGGAGAAAACTCTTTGACAGGCGTACCGGTTTTCTAGCCAGTTTAATACTGACAACAACTGCTATATATTTTGGTGTTGCACACGTTGTTACTTTGGATATGACTTTAACTACTTTGTTATCGTGCGCGCTTTTTAGTTTCATTTTAGGCACCAAAACTACAAAACATCGCAATTACTATATGTGGGCAATGTACGGTTTTGCCGCTTTGGCAACAATGGTCAAGGGATTAATCGGCATAATGTTCCCTGGCATGATTATA
>CAYFQQ010000173.1:0-3431 GCA_964345265.1 uncultured Coxiellaceae bacterium | reverse complement strand
AATAGCTAATGAAAGCATAAGCTCTAACAACCCAATGCCCCGACAGTTATTTCTAATATAATGCATAAATATATTTTACCTTTTATAACAAAGAGCCGCAATGCAAGTATATACTCGATTGCTTTATCGGCCTTCGCAGAAAACCATGAGTTTCTATTTTGATTGGGTTTCTATTTTGATTTGGCAAAATTTTAAAATTACTAAGAATTTTATTTAAAATGTAGTATAATAAATTTTACTTTTAAATAAAATGTAGCATACTGTGCTTTCATCTATAGTCCTTAGAAAAAATAAGGATGTCTCAATAATCAGCAAGGATTCATTAAAACGACTATGATGGTTTGGTATGTGAACTAAAGTATAGAGCGATTAACATGTTTAGAGCTATACTAAAGGGGGATATAAGTAAAGATCCCAAACAGGCTGCTTGTATATTACCAATTAGTCTTGGTCAGAAGTACCATGAAGGTGAAAAGTTTATACTCACCATTGAATTAGTAAATATTAGATTCGGCGAGTGTACCATTGTTATCGCGGATACTTTGGGTCGACATGCAGCTTTAAAGGAGTCAGAAGAGGATACAGATGAAATGGTACAGCAAAAACTGCGTGATAAAGGAGATAAATGGATCGAACAGAATGCTGGGGCACTAAAAAAATTGACCATTACCCATAAAATTGTTCGCTGGGATAAATATCTACAACATTCAGAATATCAGACAAAAAGGAATATGATAGAATCTCTATATAAAGAAGATGAACCATTTAAAAAAGCGGTGGAGGGCTCTATAGCAAATTTTCTGCGTCGCTATAAACAACAACGTCAAGATAAAGAAGGATATGATTTAGATAAAGCATTTAGGGATAGCCTAGAGTATGTAAAAGAAGAATGCGCAGTATTATTGTTGTGGCCCGAAGTTGAAAAATGTGATTTTTTAGTTTATCCAAACAAATTGCATGAAGCAATGTATAATTTACGTCGTAGATTTATTGCTCCAGACAATGGAGATTCAACAGTATTACAACCTTTAGTTGTAGAATTTAAAAAAATAAAGCAATCGCTAGGATTACAACTATCATCGGGAGATGGACAACTAAATGGACAACCAAATGGTCATGCTTATGTTGCACAATATATGTCTGGAGCGTTTCAAACGCCTAATCCTGCAATGTTTTTTCAAGCTCAGCCCCCGGTTAATATGACTATGTCTAAAAGTAAGTTACATGAATTCATTGAACGTCATCTGCAATTGAGTATGGAATTTGCAAAATCAATGGACGACCCGAAAGCAAGATTTGAGTTTTTGAAATTATCTTTTGCTCATATGGGTACAATAATATATCCTATTACCGTCACAGATGATTCTGACAGTAATTCTGGTGACCATAATCATAATAATGGATCATCACCTCAATCATCGTTACAAATGAACAGCAAATAATTCCTGACATTTTTCTTTTGTAAAGGGTTTGGCTATAACATCGTTCATTTTTGAATCAATACAGATTTTCTTCGAACTATCGTCTTGATGTGCTGTTAACGCAATAATAACCGAACTTTGATTCGGATTTTTGTTATCTTCTCGAATATTTTTAGAAACTTGCACACCACCCACATCCGGCAATCCGAGATCTATAAATATTAGATCATAAAAGTGAGTCTCAGTTAGAATAAGTGCTTGTTCGCCTGATTCAGCAATATCAACATTACAGTTAATGCTTTCTAATATACTTTTTGCTACTATCTGAGCCAATTTTTCATCCTCAACTAATAAAACCTTTATTCTTAAGCTGCTCATTTATGATCCTCGCTGACTAGTAATAATTTAACAGGTAAGGTACAAACAAAAGTCGTACCTTTATCAACTTCGCTTTCTACTTCTATGTTTCCACCTAACTCCTCTATAAATTTCTTTACAATTCTCAATCCTAATCCCAATCCTTTATAACGACCAGTATTAGATAAAGTTAACTTTTGAAATTTTTCATAGATAATGTTCTGTTTTTCTTTGGGAATTCCTATTCCTGTGTCTTTAACAATAAATTGCAATGTAATGTTTCTATCGTCTATCTGTTTCGCCACTTGTACTGATAATTTCACAGAGCCTTCATTGGTAAACTTAATGGCATTGCTAACCAAATTCAGTAATAATCGATGAATACGATACTCATCGCTGATAATCATCCTGGGTACATTACTATCTAAATGTGATTCTAACAGAATCTTTTTATTTTTAGCCGATGCTAATTCTAATTTGACAATATGTTCTATCAACGAATGAACATCAAATTTTTTCGATAGAATCGAGAAACTTCCAGACTCGATCTGGTGAAATCTCAATATATCATTAAGAACATTCAACAATTCTTTAGACGCTACAGCAATTAATGTTAAGTATTCTTTAGATGTTTTATCTTCAGCTGATTCAGCCAGGATTTTTGTTAGCCCATAAATGCCGCTTGCTGGAGTTCTAAGATCATGCTGCATATTTAGCATAAACTCTGTTTTCGCTTGACTTGCTATTTCTGCCTTTTCTTTGGCCACTTTCAATTCCTCTTCAGCTTTTTTGCGATCAGAAATATCGAGAGAAACACCTAGCAAACCAATTACCTTATTATCCTCATCACGCAATGGAACTTTTCTAGTTAAATATGTAGTCAAGCCGCCTTCAATGTCTAAACCGATCTCTTCTAAGATATATTCTTTATTCTCACGCATTGCCACGTTATCAGCTTCTGTTGCTTGGTCGGCTAATCGTGAATCAAAAAGATCATAATTGGTTTTTCCAACTATATCTTGTGGTGATTTTAATTTAAGTATACGTGCAACGTTATTGTTACATCCTAAAAACACACCATTTTTACTTTTCCAGAAAATGTTACCAGGCATTAAAGCTATTATGTTCTCTAATGTAAATTCGTTATTTTTGTGAGCTGTGATATCAGTAGATATACCAAGAACGCCTATGATATTTCCTTCATCATCTTTTAATGGGGCCTTATGTGATAAATAAACTTTTTTGTCACCATTGGCGAGATTTCCAATTTCTTCCAATGTTTTTGGTAACCCAGATTTTATAATCTCGTTATTATTTTTAAGTATTTTATCTGCTCTATCTTTGGGCTGAATATCATGAATAGTTTTCCCAATCACATCCAGTCTTGAAGTGCAGCCTACGTCTCTAGCTTGCTCATCATTACAGCCTAAAATAACCCCTTCTTTGTCTACCCAGTGGATATGCCCAGGTAGAGAAGCGACGATATTCTCAAACTGACGGGATTTTTGCTGCTCATTGGTAAGCTTATCCGAAACATCGTTTAATTGCGCCTTTAATTTAGTAATAGTCTCTTCCAATTTTATGATACGCTTATCCACGTATTAAATCTCCGTAGGAATACAATATCGAAATTTATAGGACAACATAGAATTT
>CAYFQQ010000172.1:0-5604 GCA_964345265.1 uncultured Coxiellaceae bacterium | reverse complement strand
AATTGAGAAAATGAATCTTTCATGGCGCGATTTATATTACGACATTATTCAATAACTAATTTGAGATTCCCGCTTGCGCGGGAATGACGGAACATTTATTCAACAACGCCGTGCGCTTTCGCGAGGATGACATTTTTTTAATTATGAGAGGTGCCCTTAAGAACGTTTATTAGACCTGCTTTTAATCATCAGCGTACGTGTTTGCTCATCGGCTTCTTGAAATTTTGTCCACCAATTAGCTATAGTTTTCACCCGCTCACCTATTTGTGCACGCAATAACAAGAAGTCGTAACCAGCTCTAAAAAGAGGATGATGCTGAGCTTGATAAATTCTTCTAGGATTATTCTGCTGCAAACGATATTGCAGAACCCAGATTTCCTTAATCATTAGCTTAAAACGGCGCGGAATAGCGATATGTTCGGTTTGCTGATGTAAAATTTCTTTCATAGCAAGCTGTAAAGAAGGAAATAATCTTTGTCCCTCTTCTTGGTATTGTTGCATCTTTTTTTGCAACGGCCACCATAGTAACATTGCAAATAAAAACGCCGGATTTAACGACATATGTGCAGCAATTCGTTTATCAGTATTAGTAAAACCTTGTATTAACAAAGCTTCATTTTTGCTTTCAATTAAATTGGTTTCTGTCTGAGGAAATAACACGGCAAATAAACCATGGCGACGCAACAGTTTAAACGTTGCCAAACTATTGCCACAAAAAAACCATTTGATGATTTCATCAAACATACGCGCTCGTGGAACATTTTGTAGTAATCCAGCTAGAGATAGAATCGGTTCTTCAGTTGCTTGATCAAGTGAAAAACTGAGTTTAGCGGCTAAGCGTAAGGCACGTAACATGCGTACTGGATCCTCATGATAGCGATGTATAGGATCACCGATAACACGAATAATTTTTTGCTTTAAATCTTGTATTCCACCTGTATAGTCAACAATAGAAAAATCTTTAATATTATAATAAAGTGCGTTAATGGTAAAATCACGCCGCCAAGCATCCTCTTCAATTGTTCCGTAAATATTATCACGCAGAATCATACCGGTTTCGGCATGATGGTGTTGAGTTTTACCACGGAAAGTAGCAACTTCAATAATTTGTTTACCAAAATAAATATGTGCTAACCGAAAACGACGACCAATTAATCGACAATTATTAAATAACTTACGCACTTGTTCAGGGGCTGCACTAGTTGCAACATCAAAATCTTTTGGCTTAAAGCCCAAAAGTAGATCACGTACACAACCGCCTACAAGATAAGCATCGAAACCTGCATCTCTTAATCGATACAAAACTTGGAGAACATTCGAATTGATATTAGAGCGTGAAATATTATGTTTGGAACGTGGAATAATAATATTCGTAACGAGACCCTTTTTCATAATCCAAATATCATAGCTATTACTCTAAATATCAGTGCAAGAATAGGACCAATAATAAACCCAAGAACTCCAGTCACTAAGAGAATTAGCAAAATAAAAAATCCATAAGGTTCAAGGCGGTTATATTTTAATGCCGCCTTGCCAGACAAAAATCCTGATACCACTCTGCTTCCATCTAACGGGGGAATAGGAATTAAATTCAAAATCATTAAAACTAGATTAATCAAAATTCCAGCCTGACCCATATAAACGATTGCAAATGCCCAGGAAAAATCGTTTTGAACTAGAATTGTTCCTAATTTAGCAATAAATGCCCACATAATAGCCATAATTAAGTTAGCAATAGGACCTGCTGCAGCAACTATGGCCATATCTCGTTTAGGATGATCAAGATTTTCATATGTTACCGGAACTGGTTTGGCCCAGCCAAATACGATACCACCGAGTAACAACAAAATTCCCGGTACTAAAATTGTGCCAATTGGATCAATGTGTTTTAAGGGATTTAAAGTTAAGCGCCCCATAATCATCGCGGTTTTATCACCTAACTTGCTAGCTACCCAACCATGCGCGACTTCATGAACGGTAATTGCGAATAGTACCGGTAAAACCCAGATAACAATTTTTTGTAACGTTGAAAGCTCCATGAATAGTATGATAATGCTTATTGATGATGGAGTAAAACCGAATTTTACAGCCACCTATATTGACCAATTTAAGTTAATAACTTAAATTGGTCAACTTAAACAAGAATTTGTAAAATAATGAATCAACTTGAAAAACTTCATGGCTCTGTTGAACGGGTTACATTTCATAGCGAAGAATCAGGATTTTGTGTACTCCGCATAAAAACCCGTGGCCAGAGAGATTTGGTAACAGTTGTCGGTAATGCCGCAAGCATCAATCCAGGCGAATATGTTGAAGCATACGGGTTTTGGGTCAATGACAAGAAACACGGTTTACAGTTTAAAGCACAAGAACTTAAAGCCATTCCGCCATCAACACTAGAAGGTATCGAAAAATATTTAGCTTCAGGAATGATCAAAGGTATCGGCCCTTATTTTGCGAAAAAATTAGTCAAAGCCTTTGGAGAAAAAGTATTCGATGTTATTGAAAAACAGCCCGATAAATTAATGGAGTTGCCTGGCATTGGAGAAAAACGTAAAACAATGGTCACAACAGCATGGGTTGAGCAAAAAGCGATACGAGAAATCATGGTTTTCCTGCAATCATATGGCGTGGGAACCGCTCGAGCAGTTCGTATTTATAAAACCTACGGCGATCAAGCAATTGCTAAAGTACAAAGCAATCCCTATTGTTTAGCATTGGATATTCATGGAATCGGTTTTATAACCGCTGATATTATTGCTGGTCGTTTAGGAATTGCCAAAGACTCTTTAATTCGAGCTTGTGCAGGTCTACGTCATGTTCTGCAAGAATTAAGTAGCGAAGGACATTGTGCAGCTTTTGTCGATGTTCTGAAAAAAAAATCTGTTGACCTACTCGAAATCCCAGAATCAATTATTGGTACTGCTATTGACGAAGAAGTAAATACTGGAAATTTGGTTGCAGAAACTATAGACGATAAACCCGCTCTATTTCTTGCCTCACTTTACCAAGCTGAAGTTTCTGTAGCCAAACACTTACAACGCATTCAGTATGGTGACCCGCCATGGGGAGAAATAAACTGCGAAAAAGCCATTCCTTGGGTGGAAAAAATTACTGGCTTAAGTTTATCCACTTCACAGCAACAAGCTATTGTTCAGGCGGTTAAATCTAAAGTGATGATTATTACCGGTGGTCCTGGAGTAGGTAAAACTACAATTGTAAATAGTATTTTAAAAATTGTTCGCGCCAAAGGCGCTAGTGTATCGCTTTGTGCACCGACTGGTCGTGCTGCTAAACGTCTTTCTGAGGCAACTCGAATAACGGCGAAAACCATTCATAGATTATTAGAATTCGATCCCAAATCATTCTCTTTTCGAAATAATTCCACTAATCCTCTAATAACTGATTTGGTTGTAGTCGATGAAGTCTCGATGCTAGATATCGTATTGATGAACCATTTACTCAAAGCTATCCCTAACCATGCAGCATTATTAATAGTAGGTGACGTAAATCAATTACCATCTGTCGGGCCTGGCGCTCTGTTATCTGACCTTATTCAATCAGGCACTATACCTACTATGCTATTAACTGATATTTTTCGGCAAGCTGCAAATTCGCATATTATTATCAATGCACATCGTATTAACCAAGGTAAATTACCCATTGCTGAGCAACATACTCAAGAACTTACAGATTTTTATATGCTGCCCACAGAAACTCCTGAAGAAATTTATGACAAATTACTGCAAATAGTCATCGAACGCATACCACAACGATTTAAATTCAATCCGATTCGAGATATCCAAGTACTGACTCCAATGCATCGTGGTGGTATCGGCACAAGATCACTAAATATTGCTTTGCAGGAAAAACTAAATGCAGCTTCAGAACCAAAAATCACTAGATTCGGTTCCACTTTCGCACCTGAAGACAAAGTAATTCAGAATATTAATAATTATGATAAAGAAGTTTTTAACGGAGATATCGGTAATATTACATCCATTGATTTGGAAGAAAGTGCATTAAAAATTAATTTTGATGGACGCATAGTAGATTATGAGTTTTCCGAATTAGATGAAATTTCACTTGCTTATGCAACTAGCATTCACAAAAGCCAAGGCTCGGAGTATCCTGTGGTGGTTATTCCATTAGCAATGCAACATTATGTTATGTTAGCTCGGAATTTGATTTATACTGCAGTGACTCGAGGTAAACAATTAGTGATAATTATTGGACAACCTAAAGCGTTAGCTATCGCGGTGCGTAATAATAAAACTAACAAGCGGATAACTAATTTGTGTGCACGATTAAAACAGGGGATTATTAAATGACCACTGTAGGTTTCGTCGGAAGCAGAGGTATTGTTGGCTCTGTATTGTTAAATCGCATGCAAGAAGAAAACGACTTTGCAGAATTTGAATCGCTGTTTTTTTCTACATCTCAAATTGGTAAGCAAGTTACTAATATCAATTTCGATGTTCCGCCATATCAGGATGCATATCATATTAAGGCACTTTCTAAACTTGATATTATCGTAACATGTCAGGGTGGCGAATATACTCAAAAAATCTATCCGCAATTACGGCAATCAGGTTGGCAAGGCTATTGGATTGATTCTTCCTCTACACTTCGCTTAGTGAATGATAGCATTATTGTGCTTGATCCTATTAATCGCGATGCAATTAACCGTGCCCTTGCAAATGGCATTAAAAATTACATAGGTGGCAATTGCACAGTAAGCCTGTTACTTATGGCTATCGCGGGCCTCTGCAAAGAAAATCTTATTGACTGGTTATCAGTAATGACCTATCAGGCAGCCTCTGGTGCAGGTGCTCAAACTTTAAAAGAATTAATAACGCAGATGCATCAAATAGGAACAATATCATTTGGCCAACTTGACGAACCAAATCTAAATATTCTTTCTTTGGATAAGAAAATTGCAACAACACTTAAATCATCTTCTTTAGCTGGAAATTTAATTCCCTGGATTGATACGGACTTTAACAAGGGACAAAGCCGTGAAGAACACAAAATACAAACTGAAGCTAATAAAATTCTACAAACTAAAGAAATTATACCTATCGACTGCATTTGTGTACGTGTGCCAACAATACGCTGTCATAGTCAGGCTTTAACAATTAAATTAAAAAAACATCTATCTACTACCGAAATAGAACAAATAATTCAAAATGGTAATGAGTGGGTGAAAATTGTTGCTAATAATAAAGAGGCTACAATTCGGGAATTAACTCCGCTAGCCGTCTCAGGAAAATTAACGATTCCGATCGGTAGAATACGAACTATGAACGTAAGTCCTAATTATATAACTGCTTTTACAGTAGGAGACCAGTTACTCTGGGGGGCAGCAGAACCTCTACGCCGTGCCCTTAAAATCATTTTGGAATACAAAAAATAGGGGATTTAATCGGTCATTCTGGCCATGGATTGGCCAGCGTCACTAATGCCTGCGGCAAAAACGTTAAAAACTAACTTAATAATTGCCAAATAAGAAAGGAATTGCTAAAAATAATGCGCCCATGTTAAGTGAAGCCGAAGATCCATTGGTGCATTGTAGCCCGATGGCCAGCATGGTTCGAGGTGTTT
>CAYFQQ010000171.1:0-3455 GCA_964345265.1 uncultured Coxiellaceae bacterium | reverse complement strand
CCGCGAAGGCGGGTATCCAAAGAGCCCCAAATTAAATGGATTCTCGCATTCGCGAGAATGACAGCATCAAAATGAGAATTGCTGATCTTTCATGGCGCGATTTATATTACGACATTATTCAATAACTAATTTGAGATTCCCGCTTGCGCGGGAATGACGGAACATTTATTCAACAACACCTCACGCAATATCAGTCATAACTTTTTACCATATTTATCAATAACTTGTCACTATTCTGGTTTTTCTAGATCAGTATCTGTTCTCAATAACTTTTAAGAAGGCGTTGAATTAGAGGAACTACTTTGCTTGTCAATTCGGCGTTGTTGCATAAATCGTTTTTAGACAGAGTTTCTGCTGTTACTTGTATGAGTTAAGTGATCGGAAAGCTATCAGGCATACCGAGTTGATTAATTAAGTTAAGGGTTCGGCAGCGTAAAAGTAGTTCATTTACTTGATTGGTGAATTTGTAGCTACTAAGGTGACCGCCAAATAACTTTTTTAAGCGGAAGAAGGCTGTTTCTGCAAGACTGCGTCGGTGATAATTAGTTTTTTTAGCCCACCATTCTTTATCAATATTAACATCAGTTGGTAATTGATCTATCAAATCGCTAAAAACTGGAGCATCATGAACATGACCAGTAGTAACTATAGCTACTATTACATTATGAGTCTTAGTATCTACACCTATATGAATCTTTCGCCATGTACGCCTTTTACTTTTGCCATGTATCTTAACTTTCCATCCCCCTTCTCCATATAATTTCATGCCACTTGAAACAACAACAAGATGTAAGGGTTCGGTAACTTTGTAAGGTAATTTAATATCTAATTTACTCTGACGACGGCATAAAGTAGTGTAATTAGGCACGTCAACTGTTGCCTTGAGCATCGGTATCAAAGAACACATTAATCCCTGTGTTGCACGCAACGGTAATCGAAATAAAGTACGAATGGTCAGTGAACATTGAATCGCTAAATCTCCATAATAAAATGGACGGCCTCGCCTCCCTGTTCGTCTCCCTCGGTGCCACTTCGCTAAACTATCTGCATCTAACCATATCTTAAACGTCCCCTTGCAACTAAAGCTCTGTTATAATCTCTCCAGTTGCGAATGCGATAAATCTTTTTAGACATTTACCCTCCGTAGTCTAATTTAAAATTACGGAGTTTAAACATAATTCCTGCATTCGAACTACTTAATCAATCAATCTAACGATTTATGCAACAACGCCGTTGCAATATTATCAAAAGAATATTTTAAGCAAAATTCCGCGACCATATTTACCACAGAAACATCGCTACCAATTACAAATAACCTACAACATATACGAAGAATTTGAACAAAAATGGCCCAATTATTCTTCACAATGCAAAGAAGCATTACGTAAAGAAAAAATGACTCCCGATGAACACTTATCCGATCCTGTTATTCACCTAATGTTTCAACGCGCCGGGATTGAGGAATCTGAATATCACCAAATGATAACCGATGCTCAGAAATACTTAGATGAAAAATCTAAAATAGAAGCAGAACCTGACTGTGATAACAGTTCAACAAGAGGATTTAACCCTTATTAACGAACAATGCCTCGTTTTGAACTCCTGAGCATATCTACAAACAATTGCACTTCGGGACAATTATTTACCATCTCCTCTAATTTTGGAATTGCTTGTTTCGCAGTTAAATTCTCCTGATAAATTATATGATAAGCATCGCGCAATTTTTTTATAGTTTCATTACTGAAACCTTTGCGTCTTAAACCCACCACATTTAAGCCATATACTGCGGTTTTACCATGATATCCAGAAACATAAATATACGGTGGTACATCCTTAGGAATACCAGTTACTGCTGCTACAAAACTATAAGTGCCAATAGAACAATATTGGGCAATTTTGGCAAAACCACCTAACACAACATGATCTTCAATAATAACATGACCAGCTAAAGAAGCGTTATTTGCGAATACTATGTTATCCTTCAATATACAATCATGAGCAATATGTACATATGCCATAAGCAAATTATTATTGCCGATTCTTGTTACACCTTTTCCATGTTGAGTACCACGATGTAGCGAGCAAAATTCGCGAATTATGTTGTTATCTCCTATTTCTAATAGTGTATCCTCGCCTTTATATTTTAAATCTTGTGGATCTTCGCCAACACAAGCAAACTGGAATATCTTATTATTACAACCTAACTTGGTTCTACCTTTAATAACTACATGAGGACCTATACAAGTTCCTTCACCAATTTGCACATTTTCACCAATAATAGTATATGGACCAATACTTACACCAGGAGCAAGTTTAGCACCAGGACTTACGACCGCCAACTTATTAATCATGTTCACTGCCTTATCTTGCTATCATTAAATTCGCCGAACAAGCAATATTACCATCAACTGTTGCTTTGGTATTAAATTTCCAAACATCTTTTTTTCGCCGCTCAACACTCACATGTAAAAGCAATTGATCTCCAGGTTCAACTACTCGTTTAAAACGGGCGTCATCAATTCCAGCAAAATAAAACAACTCCTTGCTATTAGTTATAAGAAATACTAAAAGACCTGCCGCTTGTGCTAAAGCTTCTATCACAAGAACCCCTGGCATTACTGGTTTTACTGGAAAATGGCCGGTGAAAAATGGCTCATTATAGGTAATATTTTTCATCGCTAATAAAGATTTCCCTTCTTCATATTCCAACACACGGTCTACTAACATAAAAGGATAACGATGCGGCAGATATTGCAAAATTTCTTCAACATTTAATTTACTCATGTCATTTCTCCATCAATTTATGCAATTTACCAAACACATCATCTAATTGTAACAATCGTGACACGGTCTTCATCCATTTACGATGAGGTTGTACTGTAACAGCAGAGGAATAAACTCCTGGATCAGTAATGGATCTTCCTACAATACTAGCCCCAGTAATAATCGTTCGATCTGCAATATTAATATGACCATTAAAACTTGTAGCACCGCCAATCATACAATACTTACCAATAGATGTACTACCAGCTATGGCAGCACATCCGGCTATTATTGTATGTGAACCTATTCTAACGTTATGTCCAATTTGAATTTGATTATCTAATTTGACCCCATCACCAATAACTGTATCTTCCAGTGCTCCCCTATCAATACAAGTATTGGCACCTATTTCTACATCATCACCAACTCTCACTGCACCAAGCTGATGAATCTTGCACCATTCCCCTTCATCATTTGCCATACCAAACCCATCAGCGCCAAGCACCGCACCACTGTGAATTATCACGCGATTACCTATTTGAACACCATAATAAATAGTAACATTAGGATATAGATGACTACCATTACCTATTTTTACATCATCGCCAATTACACAATTAGCTGCAATCACACTATGTTCACTAATAGTAACATTATTACCCACGCAACAATTAGCAGCTATAGCCACAGAA
>CAYFQQ010000170.1:0-1690 GCA_964345265.1 uncultured Coxiellaceae bacterium | reverse complement strand
TGACCAATTTTAAGTGCTATTTCACGTCATACCCGCGAAGGCGGGTATCCAAAGAGCCCCAAATTAAATGGATTCTCGCATTCGCGAGAATGACAGCATTAAAATGAGAATTGCTGGTTTGTAATTCTTTATTCAAATTTAGCATCAGATCAATAATCTGTTCTGCTGTCTTATGATCTAAATTGCCAGTTGGCTCATCGGCTAGAACGCAAATAGGATCTGTGACTAGTGCCCTTGCAATTGCTATGCGTTGGCGTTCTCCACCAGATAACTCCCCTATACGACGCTTTAGTTTTTGGCCCAACCCAACTTTATCTAGTAACTGCTTTCCTTTTTGTTTTGCCTGTTCTGGATGTAAACCACGAATTAAAAGTGGCATACACACATTTTCTAACGCATTAAACTCAGGCAATAAGTGATAAAACTGATATACAAAACCAAGGTATTTATTGCGTAATAACCCTTTCTCAGTTTCTGAAAGCTTAGTTATGTCATTATCATATATTTTTACTTGGCCTGAAGTAGGATTATCGAGACCACCCAATAAATGAAGTAGAGTGCTTTTCCCCTCACCAGAAGCCCCTATAACAGCAAGCATTTCTCCTAGATAAATTTGTAGATTAATATCTTTTAAAACTTCAACAGATAGCTTGCCGTCTATAAAAGTCTTGCATAGATTAACGCACTCTAATATCGATTTACTCATAACGCAATGCCTCTGCTGGTTGAGTTCTTGCTGCTTTCCACGCAGGGTAAATAGTGGCCAGTAAACTCATAATTAATGCTGCTAAACTAACGTGTAGTACATTGCTCCAATCGAGCCGTGACGGTAAGTAATCAATGAAATATACCGACGCAGAAATAAATCGTGTATGAAATGCATGTTCAATACTAGCAACAATTTGCGGAGCATTCAATGCTAATATAATTCCACCAATCACTCCCAGCAATGTGCCGATGATACCAATAATTGAACCTTGCACAACAAAAATGGTCAAAACTGTTTTTGGACTGGCCCCGAAGGTACGTAAAATAGCAATATCAGCTTGTTTGTCAGTTACTGTCATAACTAAACCCGATACCAAGTTAAATGCTGCGACAGCAATTATGAATAACAGAATCACAAACATCATAGTTTTTTCCATGCTAATTGCTTTGAAATATTGGCTGTATTGTTGTGTCCAATTGGTAACCATATAGCGTTCTGGTAACATATTGATAAGTTCATCTGATACTTTTGGAGCAATGTATAAGTTACTAACTCTTAAACGTAATCCGTTAACCCCTTTTCCTAGCTGAAAAAGCTTTTGAGCATCATTGAGATGAATAAGAGCTAAACTCGAATCGAATCCAAAACCACCGCCGACTTGAAAGATACCAACTACTTTAAAGCGTTTAAAACGTGGTAATACACCTATAGGAGTTTGTATTGCTTTAGGTGTAACTAAAATAACTTGGTCACCAACCAACAATTGCAAATTATCGGCTAATTCCTGTCCTAATATTATCCGGCGTTGTTGAATAAATGTTCCGTCATTCCCGCGCAAGCGGGAATCTCAAATTAGTTATTAAATAATGTCGTAATATAAATCGCGCCATGAAAGATCAGCAATTCTCATTTTGATGCTGTCATTCTCGCGAATGCGAGAATCCATTTAATTTGGGGCTCTTTGGATACCCGCCTTCGCGG
>CAYFQQ010000169.1:0-9724 GCA_964345265.1 uncultured Coxiellaceae bacterium | reverse complement strand
AATTGACGCAAATTTAGTATGCTTTTTACATCCCTGTAGCCTGGATCCCGTCAATCCATGACGGGATGACAAAATTTAAATGCCAACAGAGTAGATTTAATTAACAAAATGAGAATTGCAAATGTCCAGTTCAAAGCTGGACATTTGCTTTTTGTTATAAACAAACAGAAATCTTTGTATAAAGCTTATAATTCTCTTTCTTGACAAATTTATAATTCAAATTATTTATCCCATCTTGACTGTTATCTAGCATTCCGCGGCGCATTTTTTTATAGCGCTTTTTATTTCTTTGATAATATTCATTTAATTTTACAATAGTTTCGTTATCTTGATGATAGATACCATCTGGTGTTTGCGTAACAGTTTTTTTATGTGGTAAGGATATATAGCGACCTGTTATATAAGCGATCGGGGTTAGGCCACAAAATAAACATCGCATTAGTAAATCATCATCTTCAAACCCCCAATGCCAATAATTATTGCTAAAACCATTAATTTTCATGAAATCAGTTTTTGGAAATAAAATTACCCCACCAAAGTAAGACGAATGACGACACCAAACAGTAGGTTGTGTTGCATCCTCACCGTCGAACTGTGAAGCTGAATTAGCTAGTAATACCGGATGATCAACGTAAGCATAGGAAGCAACATTCGGTAACATATCTATATCATGAAAACAAAAATAATCGCATTTATCAAACATTTGCATTGCACCAATATTAAATAGTTTACCTCTGTTAAATGGCTTATTATCATATTGCTCAACTATCAATATTTCATTAGCAATTCCTTCTTTTAACAGAAAACCCTTTAAATAATCAGGAAATTTTTGTAAATGTTGTTCGCGATTACGGTAAGTAACAATCATTGCTAGTTTTTTATCATAAATTGGTGTATCAACAATAGCAGGTATAAATCTCGCTTTATTAATTTTATATCGCATCCAGTGAGTTAATTTTAGATCATTGATTGGAATCGGCTGATATGGACATTCTTTACCATCACGCATGGCAACACGTAAAAGATCCGTGCTACAACGGGAGGATGGCATAATCGATTTTATAAAATTCGCAATCATGGAATTACCTTAATAAATTTCTACGCTGTAAATTTTCAACAAATCTGTTAAATGCATTGAACATTTTTTTAACTGACAAGAAACATTTCCAATATCGCCTGTTTAGGACATTCAAACTAATAGTGGGATACACAAGTTCACCATATGCCCATCCTGGTCGCCAACGTAAACCGCTTCCAGGATTCGTATTGATAATAATTAGAGTTGGAATATTTAAACAAGAAGCTAAAGGTCCTACACATGAATCATTACCAATCATTAGCCCAGATTCATAAACAAACGCTGCAAGCCTATCGAGTGTAGGAAAAATCGGTAACGAAAATTCGTTATCTGTTATTTTTTGCCAGGCTGTACGTTCCGATGGTGACATAGTAAAAACAGGATTCCACCTCTGTTGTTTCAATAGCCTTGCTAATTTAACGAACTTTGTAGGAGTCCAATTTTTTTCATTTTTACTACTGGTAGGATGCACAATAACCCTTTTATTATACTTTCGATGAATTAATTCTTTTGGAGGCAATATCCCTGTCTCTTTACTTACATTATCTAATTTAAGTATCGTTCCACAAAATATTCTCATAGTTTCCACTAGCGGAAGAGTGCGACTAATATCTGAAAAGGAGATATTACTTACTTGTAGTAAAGGTAAAAGTTTTTGTAATTTATTTTGATCATTTATTATTTTTTCAAGCCTTTTTTTATGGTCAATTAATACTTTATGCTGCAATTCATCTTTAACGTTTTTGCCTAAAAATATGAACACACAAAATTTAGCAAATTCATCTATTAGTATTACATTTTCATAAAGATCAACAATATGCTGATGAGATATTACTAAATCATACCTAGAAAAAACTTCTCTTATACGTTCCCCTTTTGGAAGAGGCTTTATTAGAATATTTGGTAACCATTTCTGCAATTGCAAAAGGGGTGTACCATAGAACGTGACCTGATAATCATTCCTTTGTAAGTTATTAGCCAATACAAGAAACAATAATCCATCACCAATAGTAGGAATCGTTAATATCGCAATTTTCACCGGATTTTGTTCAGTCATTTCATCTTCCTCATACATCAATATACTTACAAACGGTCTGGAAAACCTCATCAACAGTAATATCAGCAATTTTCAGTTTAGATAACACCATATGACTACGATTCATAGGGTAAGGTCCGGTAATACCAGGATTACTCTTTCCAAATAATGCAATCACATTGATATTTGATGCACATGCAACATGCATACTACCTGTATCATTAGTTATAAACAATCGCAAATAAGACATTAATGCTGCTAAATCTAAAACTGACGTCTGATTAACTAAGCTAGCTGAATTGGGGAATTTTTTACAGAACATCGCACCAAGTTTAGTTTCTTCTTCAGTTCCAGTTAAAATAATCCTAATCGAAGAATTACACTCTTGTAACTTCTTAGTTAATCCAATAAAATTTTCCAACGGCCATGCTTTGGGATGAGAAAATCTATTCCAGAGTCGAGTACGTTTTTTTGCCAAACCATGGCAACCCATATGAAAACCAATTAAAATTTCGTTTCTCACGTTAATGTTTTTTAGACCTAATAACCTTTCAACACAAGTAAAATTTTCTTGTTGAGGATATATATCATATTGCCTTGTAAAATTAGTTAAATCATATTGAAATAAATTCGCAAAAAATTGTAATGACTGCTCAGCAGAATGTATATTTAATGCAGGATCGTCAACATAATTTATACACTCTTCATTAAATTCTTTAATCAAATTTGCCATAGACTCTGAATCACTAACATCAATAGCCAAATCATAATTATCTTTCAAATCTTTTATCTGTTTAATTTTAGGTTGCAAAAATAATTCGCGAATATAAGGATTATGATTTAAAACCTCAAAGCACATATGAGTTGGAGCGATAACATCGATATTAACATGCGGAAAAATCGTTTTTAAGAGACGCAACAATGGAGTACGAAATAATGTATCGCCAAGACGTTCTGGCATAGCAATGATTACATTGTTTATCGATCGCATGATTTCAATTCTGATTTGACAACTTTAATTAAAGACTCTCCTTGATGATATGGAATAGTGAGGAAAAGCTCATTAGAACGAACTGCTTTTCGAAAGTAGTTATGCCAAGCATTAATGTGACGATATCGCCTCAATTTCTTATGAATTCCCTGTTTCATTGCTTTTTTTATACTACAGATATGATCAGGAGCTTCCCTCAAATCGCGCATGTTATCCATTGCAAATGATTTTTCTATCTGCAATTTCTGAGAAAGTTGATAAGAACAAACACTATACTGAATAGCAAAATCCTTGAAATTAGGTGGTACTGTCACTGGACTATGCTTTGGGCCATATGGATATCCGGGTGAACCTATCGGATGCGTTACATAAAAAAAGAGCTGCCCTTGTTTAAGTTTACTTTTTAACAAAGCTTCGATAACAGCTAAGGAACTAAAACAATGATCCGAGTGTCTTTCTAATAAAGGGTGAGGTGTTACTATAATACTCGGTTTAATATGTTTCAGTAATGCACTCATATCGGTAATTAAATTTTTCCATGTTGCCTCACCTGTACACGACTGTATTAAATTTGATAAATTAAAACGCCTAAAAATATTAATATCTGACACGCCAGTAAGTTTTGAAGTAAACGCTCTGTCCGGATTATTACACATATCTCTAAGCATACTATCAAAATAGCCAAGATTTATTGCTCTTTGAGGCTGAATGCCGGCAGTCAAAGGCACAGTGATACTATCTAATATTCTAAGTTTGGCTCTCATCAGTCTCTGCTCCATGGAATTTTCTGAATAAGATTGACGGTAATCAATATTTCCACCCTCACCGGCAGTTATAGTTACGATATACGCATCATGAGTACTGTAAAATCCATAAGCGGCTATTTCAGCATCGTCTGGATGAGGAGCAATTACTAAAACTTTATCACATTGCGAAATGTTGTTTTGAAAAACAAGTAATTCGATATCATTATTCCATTTTAACCTATTGCTAGATAGTTCGATTATTTGCCCAGGTTGGATTTCGTGAGCTATTTCAGAAACATTAAAATATCTGACACCTTTATTATGACGCTCAATATATTGCTTATTTACATAATCTTTGCTTTTTATCCCTAAATATGGTCGGTTAATTTTCTTTAATCTTTTATCTTTAACATTTAATTTAAGTAAAAAAGTATCTCCTGTGAGATTAATTTCTGGCCAAGTGAAGCGATTTTTTACTAATCTGATTGGTATAGAAACCTCTGGGGTAAAATTGTAAACATAGTTCATAGTTATTCTACCTATGCATTAGCTTATTAGATTAAAATATTCTTTATACCAAATAACAAACTGTTCTATACCATCAGATATTTTAGTCTTCGGACGATAATCAAATTGATTCTTAAGTAAATTAATATCTGCAAATGTTTCAATAACGTCTCCAGGTTGCAAAGGCAACATATTTAAAGTCGCTTTCTTGCCCAGTACTTGCTCGATAGCTATAATATAATCTAGCAGATTTACCGGTCGACCATTACCTATATTATAAATTCTATAGGGAGATAAACTCGTCTCTAGCGTGGAATTTTGATTCCAATCCGAATCAGGCTTGGCCGGGATTTCTAATACTCGTAAAACTCCAGTGACGATGTCATCAATATAAGTAAAATCACGTTTCATTTTACCATGATTATATACATCGATAGGTTTATCATTAATAATATTGTGAACAAACTTAAATAATGCCATGTCTGGCCGTCCCCATGGGCCATAAACAGTAAAAAATCTAAGTCCAGTGCATGGTAAATTGTATAAACTAGCATAACTATGCGCCATTAATTCATTAGCCTTTTTAGTAGCCCCATAAAGTGAAACTGGATGATCTACTGAATCAGATTCAGCAAAAGGTTGTTTCATATTAGCCCCATAAACTGAACTACTGGAAGCAAAAACTAAATGTTTAATATGATGATGGCGACAACATTCTAATATAGAAGCAAATCCAACTAAATTAGCATCTATATATGCCATAGGATTTTCAAGAGAATAACGAACACCTGCTTGAGCCGCAAGATGAATAACATACTCGAATTTATGTTTTGTAAATTGATCTTGTAAGGCAGAAATATCATTAATATTCAACTTTACAAACTCAAAATTTTTATAATGATATAGTTGATTTAATCTTGCTTGTTTAAGTTCCGGGGAATAATAACTATTTAGGTTATCAATGCCGATAACATATTTCCCCTGCTGCAGTAAAAACTTTGCAACATGGTAACCAATAAATCCAGCGACTCCAGTGACTAATATTTTCATCTCATAAGTTTAACATTTTATCAAATAACTCTAAAAATAATTGTCTAATTTTTGGCTGATTCTGCCAATTCTTCATAAAACGTGCTTTATCTTTTTTGAACGATTTATTCAATTTATATCGGACTGATGAATATTTCCGCATACTATCTAAATCAATGAGATAAATATCATCCCCGGAAACAATAAAATTACTTGCCTTTGTGTCTCCATATCTAATGTTTTGTTTATACAATTTTATAAATATTTTTATTATAGCATCCGCTATTTTTTTTAACTTATTCTGATCTGTTATTTGAGACATAAATTCTAGCAACTGGCAACCGTCTACATATTCAGTCAAGAAATATGCTTTACCCCGCAGAGGGCCAAAACGCTTTTCTAAAATAGCTATTGGTCTCGGTGTCAAAATTTTGTGATATTGGAGCAAATGTGCATTCTTCCAACAAATTGAGGCACGGCTTGGACGAATTCGACGATTCACAGAATGCCAAAAATTTTTATTATTATAGCGTTTAATCATCAAACTATAATCACTTAAACTAATTCTTGATACCGTACAAGTACCATCATGTTCTAATGTTCTTCCATGGGTAATAAAATTGTCAGGATAATTTAAAAAAGATTGCATTTCTTTTGTAAAATAATCCCGATCACAGATAATACATTGTTTCCAATTTTTTCTTACTACAAATCGCGATGAATCACAGAAAATTTTTCTATGTAATTTCTTGACCCGTTTCTCTATTTTATTTAAAAAGGTTTCATATTCTTTTATTACTTCACGCCATGGTTTTGCAAAGTAATAACTTAAAAAGCGAAAAACATCTCGTTGTGATAATCTTGTATTCAATGCTGAAAAATATAATGAAGCTATATCTTTAATTATCCAACGTGTAGAAATTTCTTTGCGAATTTGAGCACGATGTAAATCAATTAAATATAATTTAGGTCTACGAAAACTTTCAATAGTCAATTTATCCAACAAAAAATGAGCTGAATAAAAATCACGATGGTTTATTCCGTTTTTATGCATAGTTCTGGCAATATAAGCTAATTCTTTAATAATTGCTTTTTTAACAGCGAAAGTTAATGGATTTTTGTGCCAATTTATACAAATATCTCTTAATCCCAATACGTTTTGTATCTCCTCAGTAATAACAAACGATTGTCGTTTTATTGGATTAGTACCACGCCAACCATAACCTGCTAAAGTCATTGTCGGTATTTCTAATTGCTTCAATTTCTGAATTGTAAGCCATTCGTTTTTTGCACTAAATATCGGTAAACGAAATTGCAGGATATTTTTAAGAAATTCTTTCCAACCGACACCGAAATGTTTTTTTATAAAATAGGATTTATTATTTTTGATAACTCGCAGCGTTTCACGATTATTAGTCGATCGAAAAACTTCACCTTTTACAGCCATGAAATCATCAAACGATGGCCTTTTATCAGGAAACCACTCCTTTATTTCTTCGCGTAGAACTAATTGCATATAAAGATACCGAAGCTAAATTTTCATTTTAACTTAAAAATTAGAACTTTGTCGCCTCGTTTGTTATGAAACAACCGATCAGGCCGCATCTTTAGATACTTCAAATACTTGTTATTTTGAGTTTCATGCCTAGAGATCTTTAAAGCGAGATAGTCACATTGCTTCTGATTTTGAGAAAGATCATTGGTTTTTAAACCTGATCTATTAGCATAATAAAACAATTGGTCATCATTACAGCATAGTTTACTTGTAGAAGATGTATTTTTGTCAATCCACTGGCCTGCTTTAACGATATAAGTTTTAGAGGGACCGATATGAACAACGCTCCCAATTGCTGTATACATCAAGCCAAAACAGACTAATGGAAATATCCAGCGAGATCCCACTAATTCACGTTTCGTCCTCCAATTTATATAGATTCTTTCTAAAGCAAAAGGAATGCTTAATAACAACAAAAGACATAATAAAGCAATATAGCGATAGGATAGAAAAAATTTCTGGCATAAAAAAACAACTGTAACAATGATATTTAACAATACAACACCTAACCAAACTGTTTTTGCAGACCAATCAGATAGTATTACTTTTTGTGTTACAGCATAAATGCTTAAAATAACGTACAATAATCCAAAAGTAGATATCAAAAGGCCTAAATATACTGCAATGAGCCCCCCAGTTAAAAAATACGTTATTACCCCTCGATAGAGAGATTTCGACCAAATTCCGATTGATTTCATTGCTGCCGCTTTTGCTTGTAAAGCATGCCATGCATTGTACAAACCATTTGTCATTTGATAGATAAATTCCGATAAGCGACTTAGATATGGAATGTGAAATCCTAATGGATGAGAAAGGGTTACAAAAAAACTATAAGTAAGAATTAAAGCAATAACAAAAAAATGCACAATATATGCTTGGGCAAAATATTGTATATTAAGAATAAATTTTTGACCGGATTTAAATAGTAAAATTAAAGGCAGAAAACATGCAAAAACCGCACCCTCGATACGAAATAATGTAGCTAATATAATTGCCGATCCCCAACCAACCGCATAACGCCACTGATATGACCGACAATAACGAATTAAAAACAAAACAGCTAACAGTGCAAATGCATAATAGCCATGACCGCGAAGTACACTGTGTCGAAAATGATTTAAATACGGGAAAAATAGAATAATAAATGCACCAACAATCTGCAGTCTACGAGCACCACCTAACTCTCTTATAAGCATAACAAATACAATAACAGTAACAGTATCTAAAACCGTATTTAAAAAATATGCCGAGTGCAACAATGATAAATGAAAAATATTTGCAATCAATGCAATTAATATAGGATAAAATGGCCATCTATAAACTGACACAGCCTGTTTAATGCCTTGATGTGTAAATACAGCCGCAGTTTTTAATAGACTAATACCATCCACGTCAAATGGCTGATTATATGCCAGCATAATAAGAGTAATACCTATACTAGCGAGACTTGCCCATAAGTATATGTTGTACTTTCTATAAAAGTTACCTATCATTTTTGAATTATGAAATTGGCTTTTTGTTTGTTTAAGTATTATCCCCACGGAGGATTGACACGTGATTTTCTACGAATAGTCGAGGTTTGTCAACGACATAGACATTCTATAGACGTTTTCACTATGAAGTGGGACAACGCTCCTAAAAATCTCAATGTGATTCAAATTCCATATCGAGGTTTGACTAACCATCGTCGTTGCGCTTCATTTGTAAAAAATCTATTTAGCATTATAAAAACAGATGATTACGACGCAATCATAGGCTTTAATCGAATGCCCGGTTTAGATATTTGTTATACAGCAGACCTTTGCTATAAGTATATTGCTGAGCAACAGCATTGTGCATTATATCGTTTCAGTAATCGATACAAAACTTATGCAGCTTTTGAAAATGCAGTGTTTTCACCGAATTCGAAAACACATATTATATGCCTTTCTGAAATGGTAAAACAGTCGTATATAAAATACTACCGTACACCGGAAAACCGTTTTCATCTTTTGTCACCAGGCATTTCCAAAGATTTCATAGCCACTAGCAATGCCGAGCAAATTCGATCCAATTTAAGGCAAAAATTTCAGATTCAAGAACAACAAAAATTAATCCTACTTATAGGTTCTAATTTTTTTCTCAAAGGCGTTGATCGCGCCTTACAAGCATTAGCTGCATTATCTAAAGATTTACGCAAAAATACATTATTATGGATCATTGGTAAGGGTAAAGATTATCTTTACAAGTGGCGCGCAAAAAGACTCGGCGTTAGTGCTAATGTTAAATTTCTCTGTCTTCAAGATAATATCTCCGAATTCTTACTCGCCGCAGATTTACTAATTCATCCGGCAAGATTCGAAGCGGCAGGAATGGTATTGCTAGAGGCCATCGCATCATGCTTACCGGTTCTCACTACTGATACTTGCGGTTTCGCTTTCCATATTTCGCGTGCAAATGTGGGTTTGGTAATCCCATCGCCATTTAAACAAGAAAACCTAAACAACGGTCTTGTTGAAATGTTAACTTCAAAGCATTATCAAGAATGGAAAAAAAATGCTTTAAAGTATGCTAATACTGAGAATTTATATAGCCGATCTGAAGCAGCCGATATAATAGAATCTCTTGTTTCCTTTCCTGACCTGCGAAAAGAAGTATGCAAGTAGTTTGAATAACAAAATCGATAATCAGCAATTCTAATTTTGACCAATTTTAAGTGCTATTTCACGTCATACCCGCGAAGGCGGGTATCCAAAGAGCCCCAAATTAAATGGATTCTCGCATTCGCGAGAATGACAGCATC
>CAYFQQ010000168.1:0-5536 GCA_964345265.1 uncultured Coxiellaceae bacterium | reverse complement strand
ATTTATTGTAGGCCAGAATAACTTGGAATAATAATTATGAGGTAATTAATGAGGTAATAATATGGCGACGGAGAATTTTAATTAAATTCCTTGACAATACACATAGCAGAATTGCTGTTGTTTTTCCACAAACGACTGGCGGAGAGAGAGGGATTTGAACCCTCGATGGAGTCACCCCCATACTCCCTTAGCAGGGGAGCGCCTTCAACCACTCGGCCATCTCTCCTCGAGAAGGCATGATATCATATAATAAAAAGGACGGCCATGCCGTCCGATTTATATAAATGCAATAAGATGCTAAGATTTATTTACTTTCTTCGCTTTCTTCTTTGCTTTTACTTTCTTGTTGCGTTTTTTCTTGTTGAATCCGCTGATATATTTCTTCACGATGAACAGAAATTTCTTTTGGAGCATCGATTCCGAGTCTAACTTGGCTACCTTTCATACCAAGTACCGAGATTGAAATATCATCACCAATTATTACAGATTCACCTATACGCCTTGTTAATATGAGCATAATTTTGATCTCCTTATTTGCTCGATTAAACAAACGTGCTCCATTAAGAAACACACCCAATATTATTTATTATAGCCAAGGATTATTAACGTAACCTTAAGCCTGAGAATTTTTTTTTGTTACCCAGTCTTTTACTGAATCTAAAGCTATATCGAGCTTTTTAACATTGGTACCACAGCCTTGTGCCATGTCAATCCTTCCCCCACCTTTTCCTAATATTTGTCTAGTCACATGTTGCATCAGTTCCCTCGCATCCATTTTATTTGTGCGGTCCTCACTTATGCCTGCTACTAATTTGATCTCCTTATTTACTACCGTACTCAATAATATTACTGACGAACCTAATTTTCGTTTAAGCTCGTCTATAATACTACGCATAATTTTGGTGTCAACATTTTTTAGTTTTGCTGCTATCACTTTGATTTTATCCACTTCAACAGCACTTGCTATCAGATTATCGCTTTTAACAGTTGCAAGTTCGCTTTTTAGTTGGGTTAATTCTTTATCTAAATCTTTGTTGTGTTGTAGGGTTTGTTGCAGCTTTTCAATAATTCTTTCCGGATCGGTTTTAAGTAAAGAAGTTGCATTTGATAACTTTGATCTGATATTTTTTGTATATGTATATGCTTTTTTACCGGTAATAGCCTCAATGCGTCTTGTTCCGGCAGCAATTGCTTCTTCGCTGATGATCAAGCATAAACCTATTTCTCCCGTTGCAGATACGTGAGTGCCGCCGCATAACTCAGCAGAAAAATCGCCGATATTGATTACGCATACTCTATTTGCATATTTTTCCTCAAATAGAGCAATTACTCCTTCCTTTTTAGCTTGATCGAGTGTCATAATTCTTCTTTTAACTGGTAAGTTAGCTCTAATATTTTGATTAACTAATTCTTCTACAGCTTGGATTTGCTGAGTTGTTAGGGCCTCAAAATGTGAGAAATCGAATCGTAAACGTTCATCAGTTACTAAAGATCCTTTTTGCTCAACATGTGAACCTAGAATCTGTCGTAAAGCGGTATGGAGTATGTGAGTTGTGGTATGATTTGTGCTGATATCCTGTCTCTTGTCAGTATCTATTGAAGCATTGGCTTTATCTTTAATATGAAATTCCCCTTGTTTAACATAGCCATAATGTAAATATACATCGCCCTGTTTCTTGATGTCATTGACCTCAAAATAACAATTATTAGTAGATATATTTCCAGAATCTCCGACTTGTCCGCCTGTCTCAGCGTAAAACGGGGTCCGATCTAAAATTATTATGCCTTGATCACTTTGTGATAAGATTTTTGCTGCTTGATTGTCTTTGAGTAAACCAGTGATGTTACTTTTACAAGTTGATTTTTCGTAACCAATAAATTCTGTTTTACCTTTGATTTGTATAAGCTTACTATAGTCTACAGCGAATTTGCTGTGGCTTCGTGAAGTTTTACGTTGTTTAGCCATTTCTCGGTCGAATTCATTTTCATTTATAGAAAGGCCGTGTTCCTTTGCGATATCACGGGTTAAATCCAAAGGAAAACCATATGTGTCATAAAGCCGAAAAGCGATATTTCCTGGAATTGTTTTACTGCTTAGCTTAGAAAGCTCTTGATTAAGAATTTTTAAGCCTTGGTTCAATGTTTCCGCAAACTGTTCCTCTTCCTGATACAGCGTTCGTTCAATTAATTTTTGTGCTTTGACCAGCTTAGGATATACAGTTCCCATCTGTTTTACTAAAGATTTGACGAGCTTGTAAAAAAATAATTCAGTTATAAATAGTTTGTTTGCGTGCCTAATTGCACGGCGAATAATGTGGCGTAATACATAGCCGCGTCCTTCATTTGAAGGAGATATGCCATCTGCTATTAAAAATGCAGCAGCTCGAATGTGATCTGCAATTACTCTTACTGAAATATTATATTTATCTTTAACTTTAGTTAAAGCCAATATTTCTTTGATTAAATTCTGGAAAATATCTATTTCATAATCATCATTAGTATTCTGCATAACTGCTGCGATACGTTCAAGACCCATGCCTGTATCTATGGAAGGTTGGGGTAGGGCAATAATACTACCATTGGCTAATCTATCATATTGCATGAATACTAGGTTCCAGATTTCAACGTAACGTTCGTCTTTAGGGAAATTTTTGCCGTGATCATAGAAAATTTCGCTATTTGGTCCACAAGGACCGGTATCTCCCATAGACCAAAAATTATCTTTATCTCCACATCGTGATAAGTTTTTAGGATTAATTTTGATCTTTTTAAGCCAGATTTTCTCAGCTTCTTTGTCTTTTTCATGTACCGTGATATGGAGTTTTTCGATCGGAATTTTCAAGACTTCAGTTAGGAAATCCCAAGCATAATTTATTGCTTCGAGTTTAAAATAATCACCAAAGCTAAAATTGCCTAACATTTCAAAGAAAGTATGGTGTTTAGTGGTATAGCCCACATTTTCTAAATCGTTATGTTTGCCACTGATTCGCATACAGCACTGGACGCTGGCAGCTCTCGTATATGGACGGGTTTCTCTGCCGAGGAAAACATCTTTAAATTGGTTCATTCCTGCATTAGTGAATAGTAAACTCGGATCATTTGTTGGAACTAAAGAGCTGCTGAGAACAATTGTATGGTCTTGACTTGCGAAATAATCTAAAAAAGTTTGTCGAAGTAAATTGGTATCCATTTAATTTTCTAATACTGATCTGATTTGTTGTGTATTGAATCCCCTATATTGCAGAAATTTAGACTGCTTTATTCGTTCCTTAAGAGTAGTTGGAATTTTAGTTCCAAATTTTTTCTCTCTTACTCGCATAGCCTCAGTGCTCCATTGTGCACCATTTTTATTAATGAACCGGTTGATGATATTATCATTAATACCGCGTTCCCGTAATTCTGCGGCAATACGTAACGGTCCGTAGCCGCGTCTGGTACGCATTGCGGCGTAACTTTCAGCAAAACGTTGATCACTTTGCAAATTTTCCTTAATTAAATCATCTAGAACATCATCGATTGAATTTCCTGTATATCCCTTAGCCTTTAATTTACGGCGAAGTTCGAATTGTGAGTGCTCACGTCTCGCTAATATATCCATAGCGTATAGTTTAATTTTCAGTTGATTCTCCTCCTAGTAATTTATCCCGAATTTGCTGTTCTAAAGCCGTAGTGATTTCGGGATTTTGCTTTAAAAAAGCCCGTGCATTATCTTTGCCTTGTCCGATGCGTTCACTGTTATAGCTATACCAAGCACCTGCTTTTTCAAGCAAACCATGTTCTACGCCTAAATTAATTAATTCTCCTTCACGTGATATACCTTCGTTATATAAAATGTCAAATTCTGCTAATTTAAACGGCGGAGCAACTTTGTTTTTAGTAACCTTAACCCGTACCTCGTTACCAATAATTTCCTCGCCTTTTTTGATAGAAGCAACACGGCGAATGTCTAGGCGCACCGATGCATAGAATTTTAGAGCGTTGCCCCCGGTAGTTGTTTCCGGATTACCGAACATAATGCCGATCTTCATGCGAATTTGGTTTATAAAAATCACCAAAGTATTAGACCGTTTAATGTTACCGGTTAATTTGCGTAACGCCTGCGACATTAATCTTGCTTGTAATCCCATATGCTGATCACCCATTTCTCCTTCTATTTCAGCTTTAGGTGTTAATGCCGCCACGGAATCGACAGCTACCAAATCAACGGCGCCTGAGCGCACTAACATATCGGTTATCTCTAAAGCTTGTTCTCCGGTATCTGGTTGAGAAACTAACAATTCATCTACATTTACTCCTAATTTTTTTGCATATACCGGATCTAATGCATGCTCAGCATCAACAAAAGCTGCAGTGCCATTTTGTTTTTGGCACTCTGCAATAGCTTGTAATGTTAACGTGGTTTTGCCAGAGGATTCAGGACCGTAGATTTCTACCACTCTACCACAGGGCAAGCCTCCGACTCCTAAAGCAACATCTAAACTGATTGAACCTGTAGAAATGGTTTTTACATTTTGAACTATGCTAGCATCGCCTAAACGCATCACCGAACCTTTACCGAATTGTCGTTCGATTTGACTTAATGCTGCACTTAATGCTTTTTTACGATTCTCGTCCATCATTTACCCCCAAAAAAGTAGATTAAAGAAGTAATGATATTACATAAATAAGCTAGTTGAAATACCTAGTTGTGAAATCTATAGTTAAATTCATAAATCAAGTAATAGCAGATCCATATTACCATATAAGTTAGTGTTGCTCCGATTAGGACATCGCTTAGGAAATGTCCGCCTTCAGCAATACGAATGTATGAAATTAGGAGCCAATTCAAGGTAAGTAAAAAGGTAACTGGCCATTGCCAAATCTTTTTTTTCTTAATTAAAGTTAAAAGAGCGAAGAAAGCAAAAGCTGCTGATGATTCTCCAGCTACAAAAGAACAATTAGTGTCACATTGTTGGCTAATCACCCATGGCTTTTGAAATGTCTTATCGCCTCCGAACTGAGTAACGTGTACCGGTCTCGGTCGGCCCCAATGATCCTTTAAAATAACGTTAACTAGCAAACCAGGTCCTAAAGCGAAGCATAATAAAAGATATAGTGCGGGTCTAATTGTCTGATATTTTTTGCGAAGTACACTCCACAAAATGGTTAATAGCAAGATTACAATTAACCAAAAAATTGCAGAAGCAAATATAATACGGACAATTGTCATCCATTCTTGCTTAAGAAAGTAGCCATGGCTAAAGAAAATGGATGAAACTCGAATATCAATTTGAGGAAACATGAAGAATAAGATACTAAGAAGTACGCAGAGCACAAGAGCAATCCAGAAACCTGTTTTACTAATCATCTTATTAATAACCTTTAAAATTGTTTAAATAAAACACATGGATTTTACCGAAGTCAACACCAAATTGCTTAAGTTGAATAAAATTTAGTTCATTAATATTTTTAAATGCATGTTTAATGCCATAAGGTACGCTACTTTGAAATGTAAGCCAAATAAAGTCTTGATGTTTTGCTTCATTGATGGATATCA
>CAYFQQ010000167.1:0-8206 GCA_964345265.1 uncultured Coxiellaceae bacterium | reverse complement strand
CCGCCTTCGCGGGTATGACGTGAAATAGCACTTAAAATTGGTCAAAATTAGAATTGCTGCTACTATGTTTTAATGCTATTAATCTGCAATGCATACCACAAACCTTCTAGTGCCATATTAGGAATAATTTTAGTAAATACGTTTTCATCAGCAAATAGGTAAGCAAAACCACCGGTACCGATTATTATCGGTTTTTTGCCAGCAAATACTTCGTCAGTTAATCGTTTAGTTATTTCTTTTACTGCCGCAAGTTGGCCATAATAAAGACCTGATTGAATGCTTTCTGTGGTAGAGCATCCTAGAATTTTAGTTGGTTTGACGATTTTTACTGTCGGTAATTTAGCTGTATGGCTTTGTAAGCTTTCCATACAAAGACGCATTCCAGGAATAATTAAACCACCTAGAAACTCTTTTTTATCGTTGATCGGGCATAAAGTGGTAGCAGTTCCGAAGTCGATAGTAATAACATTTTGCTTCGGATATAAATTAACCGCTGCGATCGCTTCAGCTATCACATCAGCACCTACTTCTAGGGGATTAGAATATTTGATTTTGATTCCGGTCTTAACCCCAGGCTGTAACATAAATGGTTCTAACGAGAAATATTTCATGCAGGCAGCGCGAATTGAATAATCTAAATGCGGTACTACTGAACAGATCGCAATTTGATCAATTTTTTCGAAATCAAGATTATTTTCTCGCAAAACATTTCTAAGAAAAATTCCTAATTGATCGGAAGTATAGCTTTGTGTGGTGTCATGGCGAAAATTCAACTGTAATTGCTGATTAACAAATACTCCACCGAATACTTGTGTATTACCAATGTCTAAACAGAGAATCATGATTGTCCCTCCCGTAAATTAATAACAATATTGTCTGTCAAGCGAATTTTACCAAGTCTCACTGCTGCGAAACGGCGGTCATTATATTCTTCCACATAATCGACAGAAAATCCTTGGTTTTTTAGCTTTTGAGTGATTGCAGATAATGACGCATTCATTGCTAACAATTCAGGAAACCGTTTTGCTGTTTCATATTGTTGTTGGGTTAGAAAACTATTTCTCGAGCTTAAAGCTAAACCGTTTTTATCACGGATAGTTACACAGGATATAATTTTGGTATCCAGAAAAAAAGCTTTTACCATGTCTGTTATAAGTTGTAACTGCTGAAAATCTTTTTCTCCAAAATAAGCTCTATCGGGTTTTACTAACATCAATAATTTCATGACTACTGTTAGAACTCCATCGAAGTGGTTTGCACGATAGATTCCTTCCATACAGCGGCTAAAATCTATCTCAGTAACTCGATATTTATAGTCATCCGGATATAAGTCAGCATACTTCGGTGCTAAAACATAATCAATTTTGAGTTTCTCAGCCAAAGCAAAATCCTGCTCGAAAGTTTTAGGATAAGAGACCAAATCATTTTTATCGTTGAATTGAGTAGGGTTAATAAAGATACTTAATACCGTTATTTCATTTTCCTTAACGGATCTTTCTAATAAACTTTGATGTCCTGAGTGAAGATTTCCCATAGTTGCAACGAAGCCGATTGTATTATTTAGATTAGCTCTTGTAGCACGCCATTTCATAACAGAAGTAACTAACTTAGTCATTTTTTGCTGTACCGTAACAATGTTGCTGACTTGGAAATTGACATTGTTTAACTTCCTTATCGTATTCATCTAAAGCATTTTTAATCAAAGAATAACCATTGATATAAGATTTGACGAATTTCGCTTTGAATGTATCATATACTCCTAATAGATCATGTAATACCAAAACCTGACCAGAGACATCAGGGCCTGCGCCGATACCTATGGTCGGGATGATTAATTTTTCGGTTATGTTTTTTGCTACTTTATTTGGTATACATTCTAAAACTATTGCAAAACATCCTGCTCTCTCTAATCTAAGTGCTTGATCGATAAGCGTTTCGGCACTTGCTTGGTCATTTCCCTGAACACAGAAACCTCCTAATTGGTGGATTGATTGCGGTCTCATTCCGATATGTCCCATTACCGGTACGCCAGAATGAACTATATGGTTAATCAGTGATTCATTACCGTCCACACCTTCTAATTTAACCGCGTTGGTACCAGCTTGGATAATTTTCTCAACAGCATGCATGGTATGCGACATGTCTTTGCGATATGAGCAAAACGGTAAGTCTCCAATAATAAATTTATTTTGAGCACCTTTTACAACCGCTTGAGTATGCAAAGCTATAATGTCAATTGTTGCTGGAATAGTAGTTGCATGGCCGTGCATGACCATCGCTAAACTGTCACCGACCAAAATACAATCGATATTAGTTTTAGCAATAATCCTCGCCGACCAATAATCGTAACAAGTTACCATACTAATTTTAGTATTACTGTCCTTCATTTTTTGAAAATCAATAATGTTCATATTTTTTCTCCTTGTTTTGGAAAATATTTATGAATGCTTGATAGATTTCCCGATATGGATCATCGTGAAGCGCATCTAAATTGGCTTTAATGGTTTGCCAATCACCACGTGCTAAAGGTCCTGTTAAAGTATTTGGTGATTGCTGTTCAAGATTTTTCACGACCTGTTTTAAATATGGATAGCCGATCTCACGTGGTAAATTAAAAGTAGTTTCTAATTCACTAAAGAACTTTTGCCATAATAAACAAGTAAAATTACCGCTGATTACGCAGAGGGCATGATAAAAAGATTTCAAGTGACCTGGAATTTTATAACTTTTATTTGGTAATCCCGGCAATAGATTTTCAAACTCCGGCGAGTTCTCTTCTAACATAAAAGGTATATTTAAATAAGTTGTTAAGTCATATAGTTGTTTTCCAAAGGTCATTAATGGATGGACGCTATGAATATTATCTAAAGTTAAACTTCCAGAACAATGCACACAGCATTTACCTTGTAAAAAACTATTATTCAGAACGAAATCTTTGATCGCGTCGTCGTTAATTAATAATAAAACATGAGTGCAATCTCTGCTGAATTTTTCTAGTTGTAATGAGGTATTATTCTTCCTTGACCATTGTACGAAAGAGAGATTTAATAATCTTAAATAATTACAAAAATGGAAAGCTAGCTGGCCTGCGCCGATGATTAAATATTTTGGTACCTGTCGCATGGATCAAGTCCTCTTTATAATGTATAGTATAATAAGTATAAAATAAAGGAGAGAATATGTCTATAAAACCAGATAAATGGATTCGACATATGGTTGCAAAATACCGCATGATTGATCCGTTTGTTGAAAATCAAGTTAGTGAAATGGCTGATGATAGAATTGTATCTTATGGTATGTCTAGTTACGGTTACGATGTGCGCTGCGCTAACGAATTTAAAATTTTTACTAATATCAATTCTGCAATCATTGATCCTAAAAAGTTTGCAAAAGAGAGCTTCGTAGATTTAAAAACTAATGTTTGCATCATTCCACCAAATTCATTTGTATTAGCACGGACCATCGAGTATTTTCGCATTCCACGTAATGTGTTAACAATTTGTTTAGGGAAATCCACCTATGCACGTTGTGGCATTATCGTTAATGTAACTCCTTTAGAGCCAGAGTGGGAAGGATATGTAACATTAGAATTTTCCAATACTACTAATCTGCCAGCTAAAATTTACGCCAACGAGGGAGTAGCGCAAATGATATTTCTTGAGTCTGACGAAGCTTGTGAAATTTCTTATAAGGATCGCGGTGGCAAATATCAAAGACAAACTGGAGTAACTTTACCAATTACTTAATACTAATCTTGTTCACGGAGCTCTTTTTTAATCGGTAAATGTTTAGATGCGTTAACTCGATCTCGTAAATCTTTTCCGGGTTTAAAGTGAGGTACATACTTAGGTAAAGTAATCACTCTAATGCCAGTTTTAGGATTATGAGCATTGCGAGGCGGACGATAGCGTAAAGTAAAACTTCCGAAACCGCGAATTTCAACTCGATCCCCAGTATATAAAGCTTCTACTATTCTATTAAGGATACGGCTTGCACTTAACTCAATATCTCTTTCAGTGAAAATTATTAATTTTTTTGCAACAAGTTTAATTAATTCTGATTTTATCATTTTTACCTCAGTGACTTTTACATAGAGTGATATTATACTTATTTAAAAAGTCTTTGGCTATGAAAAATAATAAATTTATCGTTTATCTAAGTGTATTATTGTTATTGTACACAGTGTCTGTACAAGCAGTTATTGTACCTTCACTTTATGAAGCCCAACTACCAATAACCGATTTTTCAGATCAGGCTCGTCAGCAGGTGTTTTCAGAGGCTTTACAACAAGTATTGATTAAAGTAAGCGGTAATGTTGCGATAGCAACTTTGCCAGAAATTCAGTCAAAATTGGAATCCGCTGATTCTTTAGTAAACAGTTACAGTTATGTTGAAAATGATAGTAAGATATTATTGGACGTAAATTTTAATCGTAAAGGTGTTCAACAAATATTACGCGATGCAAAACAAGCTCTGTGGGGCAATAATCGACCGCTAATTCTAGTATGGCTAGATATAGATGACGGAAACAGTAATAGTATTTTAGCTAGTAACAGCGATTCTTTCGTAGTAAGTATTCTCAAGAATAATGCCGATCGATTAGGATTACCTATTGTACTGCCTATGATGGATTTACAAGATTTCAATAGCATATCGATGCAAGATATTAAGCAAACGAACTTACCTGTTATACAAACTAGCTCACAACGTTATGGTGTGAACACAATTTTAGTGGGATATATCTTTAAATCTCCCCAAGTAGACTGGCAAAGCAAGTGGACGTTGCTTACAGACGGCAACACTGAGAACTGGGACATTGTGGGGAACGACATAGAGCAAATATTAACAAAGGTTACTAATAATGTTGCAAGCACACTAGCAGCACAATTTGCTATTCTAAATGATAATGCTTTACAAACACAGTTAACGGTCTTTGTAACTGGAGTAACCGATTTGGATGAATATGCTGCAGTGGTTAAGTATCTGCATAGCCTAAATACTGTTGCTGACATAGAACTTGTTAATGCAAGCCCAAATTACGTTAAATTTCAGGTGACCAGCATAGATGGTACGCAAGGTTTAGTCGATGCAATTGATTACGGCAATAAACTTATTATTACTCAACCCATTATTCAAGACACAAAAGCAGATTTATTTTATCAATGGGCTCAGGTTTGAGATGAATGAATTCAGACAATTAACTCTGAATATTAGACTAAGGGACGATGCAACTTTTGATAATTTTTATTCTGAAAATAATCAGCAGTTAATTTCACATTTACATAAACTGAGTTGTGGAAATGAACAACAATTTACTTATATTTGGGGGAAATCTGGTTGTGGACGTAGTCACTTATTGCAAGCTTGTTGTCAAGCCGCAAATGAACGTGGTTTATCATCGATTTACTTACCACTGTCAGCAACTGAACTGTCCCTGCGAATATTAGAAGATTTAGAAATAATGCAATTACTTTGTTTAGATGATATACACAGCATCACAGGCCAGCATCAGTGGGAGGAAGCAGTTTTTCATATTTTTAATAAATTATTGGATCAAAAAAAATCTCTATTAATATCAGCTGATACAGCGCCAATTACTTTGCCTATTACTTTACCTGATTTAAAATCTAGATTGACTGGAGGGATAACTTTCCAAGTCCAACCATTATCAGATGATCAGAAATTAGCTGCACTACGTCTACGAGCAAAAGCTCGTGGTTTATATCTATCTCATGAGGCAGGTAGATTCTTGCTGAATAGATATGCAAGAGATACTACTAGTCTTTTTGCTGTTTTGGAAAAACTAGATCAAGCTTCACTTAGCGCGCAGCGCAGATTAACCATCCCCTTTATCAAAAGTGTGCTTTAATCTAAAGGGATTTATTGACATTCTATAAACAAATCTACAAAATAATTTTTGATAACATGGCTACGTAGCTCAGTTGGTTAGAGCGCGGCACTCATAATGCCGAGGTCGGTGGTTCGAGACCACCCGTAGCCACCAGTACTTTCAGCTCACTCTTCGACTTTTCTATTTACTCTAAGATTAAAAGATTTATGATGCATCAATGGGTAATGCATTAATGGGTAATGCATTAATGCGCAATTAAATTATTTTTTTATTCAACTATAAACTTTCGTAAATTGTCAACTACCTCAATAACTTTTTTATTCGAACTAACTTGATCTGTACTCGTTTTATACTTATTTCTCATGTAACTAAATAATTTAGCACCATCAAATTTTCCCTCAGTATAAGCATCTTTTATATTGAGCATCCAATCATATCGCGGGAAGAGATGAAAATGAATATGTTCAGTTTGTTCACCAAAATTACAAATATATATTTTATCGACTAATAAAATCTGTTTTAAATTCTGTAAAGTTAAATGTAATATCGCGGTTAACTTGTTTAATTCCTGCAAATCTAATTGCTCCCATATGGTTACATGCTTTAAAGGGGATAAAATCACATATCCGGGAATATTAATATCTAAGTTATGACACAAAAGAACTCGATTATCTCGGTGGATGATCCCGCCAGGAGGATTAATCAGTTCATTAATTATTTTGCAGGTTAAACATGCCATAATATTTCCAGAATGAATTTATTTTCTATATTTTACTAATAACATCCCACTAACAAAATAAATGATACTGGCAAGAATAATTGGCATTAATATGCTGATTATCGAAAAGAAAGCCAGCGATAATGCACTAAAACCGAATGCTAAACTGCCAACTGCTCCGACCCCACCCATTACTTGACCCTGTTCATCAGGTGTTACTGCATTAGAAACGATGGCAAGCAGACAACCATAGCCTGTTATGTGAAAAACAGCTATCAAGAATACAGTTACCCATTCTATATCTAGTAGTGGATAGATTCCCGCGATAAGAAGCAGTCCTCCTAATATCATTACTGAAGTAATGTAAATCGGTTTTAATTGGTAGCGTTTAACCAATGCCGGTTGTAAAAATTGCATTGCTAAAATAAATCCTACACCTAGTACCAGAAAGAAATATCCGATTAAATGTGGGGTAAAATGGTATAACTTTTGCATAATGATTGGTATTTGTTGGACGTATAATCCCCATGCAGCTGCTAATAAGAAATATACCCACCCTAATCTTTGAACACGCTTATCGGTAAAAACAAACGAAAATGCAGAAAATACTTTTAATAATTGAATTGGTTTTTTAGTTTTCGGTTGATAAGTTTCTTGATAAACACTTCCAATCCATACTAGATTAAATATAGCTAACAGGCTTGCTATCCAAAATGGTCTGGTGATTACGGCAGCAGATACCACTTGGCTTGGTACTGTTAATGCAGAAATGATTGGACCAGTGACTAATCCAATGGAAAGAGCTAATGCTATTAAGCCCATGTTACGTGCTTTTCGTTCCGGTGGGCTAATGTCAGCAACTGCTGCTTGCGCAATGTCATAGTTGCCACCAAAAAATCCCTGAATAAAGCGTGCCGCAATAAATAAAAATAATCCGCGAATATAAACGGCGATAGCTTGTAAGCTGTAAGTAAGAAAGACCATAAATAATGCAAGCAGCAAAATCTTTTTTCGACCAACTCTATCAGACATTTCACCTAAAAAAGCAGTGCCGAAAAAATTACCTGCAGGCCATACAGCTAATGCCAAAGCATAATAGAAGTAATGCCAAAATGGAGTAGCCTGTGCAGATACTAATAAACTGTGCTTTTCGGTTAACAGTGTAGGGAACAATGGAAAGATTAATAAAAATCCCATTACATCTAAACCGATGGTTAACATCAGCGCGCCCAGTGTTCGTTTATATTTAATTGTTTTCATTACATGCTCTTTAATTTAGTAAAAATTATAATGAAGCTAATTACAGATTGAAAATTAGTAAGTGAATATCAAGGCACAATAATTATTTTTTATACAAATTTGAATAAGGAACAGGCATACCTGTTCCCTACGAATTATGTTCTTGATACGTTTTAAGCCCCAAGGGGCTGGATACAAACTCGCATAATGACATATTCCCTCGAATTACTTTCTATTATAGCAGATCTTTTTAAATATCCAATATTTGCTCTGTACACGTCCAGCAATTCTCATTTTGATGCTGTCATTCTCGCGAATGCGAGAATCCATTTAATTTGGGGCTCTTTGGATACCCGCCTTCGCGGGTATGACGTGAAATAGCACTTAAAATTGGTCAA
>CAYFQQ010000166.1:0-4969 GCA_964345265.1 uncultured Coxiellaceae bacterium | reverse complement strand
TTTGCGTTAATGCATACAAAGGAGACACAGCATAACCACCAGCGACAAGTATTGCCTGCTTATTTTTTTTAACATTAAATCCATTTCCTAAAGGGCCTAATATATTAATAACTTGCTGTGGTCTTTTACTACATAGAATTTTAGTTGCATTACCCACAACTTTATACAATAAGCCAATACCATCTTTATTTATGCTATGAACTGCAAGAGGAATTCTTAATAGCGGATCAGTAGTATCCTCTTGAACTTTAACGGCTACAAATTGCCCTGCAATAGAATTTTCAGCTAACCACAAAGATTTTATTTGCATTAAAAAATGATCAGGAGCAATTTCGGAATTAGTTATTATTTCAGCGAGTATTATTTTCTTACGTTGCATAAGGATACCTTTTTTCATTTCGCGAAAATAACCTCGCACACGTCATTCCCGCGAAAGCGGGAATCCAGCCAAAAAAGTTGTAAACACTGGATCCTCGCTTTAGCGAGGATGACACTTCGGTTAACTTTTAGGTCCACATAACTTTCCATTGATAATAACTTGTTCTACTTTTGCTTTCATTTCCCGATTTATGAATGGAGAATTTTTAGACTTAGATTTTATCAGTTCTTCTTTATAAATCCATTTTTTATTAGGATCAATAATTACCAAATCAGCAATAGAACCTGGCTTTAATGTGCCTCGCTTATACTTTAATATATTGGCAGGATTACAAGACAACTTTCGAATTAGTTCCGGCCAGTTTAAAACTTTTTTATCTATAAGTTCGGTTACCGCAATAGAAAGGGCGGTCTCTAAACCAATCATGCCAAATGGTGCATAATCAAATTCTTTTTCTTTCTCTACTTGTAAATGCGGGGCATGATCGGTTGCAATAACATCAATCGTTCCGTCTTTGAGAGCTTGCTTCAGTTCTTTTATATCGTCTTCTGTCCGCAGTGGCGGATTAACTTTTAAATTAGTGTCATATGTTTTTAGTTCTTTATCGGTGAGTGTAAAATGATGTGGGGTGACTTCAGCAGTAACTTTTACACCTCGTTGCTTTGCTTGCCTAATTACATCAACACTCTTAGCACAACTAACATGCGCAATATGTAACCTGGCACCAGTTAACTCCGCGAGTTGGATATCACGGTTTACTACAATGCTTTCGGATTCAGCCGGTATCGGACGCAATCCTAAAAATGTTGACCAATAACCTTCATGCATTACTCCGTTGTTAACTAAACTTTTATCTTCACAATGGCAGATAACCAGTAAATCAAGCATAGCGGCATATTCCATAGCCCTTCTAAGTAAGTTGCTATCAGCTATTGAATCACCATCATCTGATACCGCCAAACAACCTGCTGATTTTAATTCAGCCATTTCAGAAATTTGTTTACCAGCCCTACTTTGAGTAATAGTCCCTATAGGTAAAACATTCGCTAAATCAGCCTCACGCGCTTGCGATAAAATAAACTTTACCTGTGCCTGATTATCACAAGGAGGATTGGTATTAGGCATAGTACAAACAGTAGTAAAACCGCCGGCCACTGCAGCCAAAGCACCACTTGCAATAGTTTCTTTATTTTCTTCGCCAGGTTCACGCAAATGGGTATGCATGTCAATAAGACCTGGAACAACTAATTTATTTCGTGCGTCAATTTTCTGATCAAAATCTTTAGATATATTTCTCTTTAACTCAAGTATCTTATCATCGCCAATCAAAATATCTGAAATAGTGTCAAGATTTTGGCTAGGATCAATGATGCGTCCATTTTTAATTAGTATCTTCATATCGATTTCTTTCCAACTTTAATACTTCCCAGCAAAAATAATACTGCCATTCTAACTGCAACACCATTTGTAACTTGCTCTAGAATAACAGAATGCTTTCCATCTGCAACGTCACTACTTAATTCCAACTCTCTATTAATCGGTCCTGGATGCATAATAACAACATCTTTTTTAGCGTATTTTTCCAATAGTACGGCATTTATACCAAAATATTGAGTGTATTCTCTCGCAGATGGAATAGAGATTTCGGTCTGCCTTTCAAATTGTATTCTAAGTACATTAATTACATCAGCATTATGTATAGCATCTTTAATATCATAAGTTACATGTACGCCAAGTTTTTCTATTTGAGTTGGGATTAGCGTTTTTGGTCCACATAAAGTTACTTTAGCGCCCAGTCTCGTTAATAGGAAAATATTACTAAGAGCCACTCGCGAATGAGATATATCGCCCACTATGCTCACATTTAATCCTTTGATGCGCTTTAATTTCTCCTGAATCGTGAACGCATCTAACAATGCTTGGGTTGGATGCTCGTGAGCCCCGTCGCCCGCATTGATAACCGAAGCATTAACATGTTTTGCCAGAAAATGTGGAGCACCTGCACAGCTATGTCGTATAACAATTATCTCAGTACACATCGCTTCGATATTACGCATCGTGTCTTTTAGAGTTTCACCTTTTAAGAAACTTGATGATGTGGCAGTAAAATTCACGGCATCAGCTCCGATTCTTTTTGCTGCTAATTCGAATGAAGTTCTGGTTCTCGTTGATGGTTCACAAAACAAATGGATTACTGTCAGGCCATTTAAAATCGGTTGCTTTGGAATTGGTTTCGCTAATATTTTCTTAAAAACAGCCGTTTGATTTAAAATTAAGTTAATTTCTTCCGCACTTAATTTTTCGATACCTAATAAGTGTTTCTTAGTCCATTTTAAAACATTTTGTTTGCTCATGATTTTTGCTCAGCATGTTTTATTTCTGCAATAATTTTATCAGCTGTAGTCAGAGGATCATCTGCCTGAATAATTGGTCTACCTACTACAATATAATCGGCGCCTTCTGTAATAGCTTCCCTAGCAGTTAAAGTTCTTCTTTGATCATCCGTGCTGACCGCTGTTTCCGCAGATCTAATTCCAGGTGTAACTACAGTAAAATCTCGTCCCATTTTTTCTTTGATAATTTTCACCTCTTGGGGTGACGCAATTACACCACTTAAACCCGCATTTCGAGCAAGCTCAGCTAAAGCAATTACTTTATCTTGTAGTATGGTGCCTAACTCCACATTTTGCATCTCTTCAGTAATCATACTAGTCAAAACAGTTACTCCCAGTAATAACGGCATCTCTTGCACCTTTGATTCTTTCACCCCTGCAACCGCAGCTTGTAGCATACGTAACCCACCAAGACAATGAAAACTCATCATGTACACACCTTTCTGTGCTGCTGCTTTAGTGGCATTTTTTACAGTGTTAGGAATATCGTGAAATTTAAGATCCAAAAAAACTTTCTTGTTTAAAGATCGTAATTTGTCTAGCAACTGATTACCAAAACCAGTGAATGGAGCGATACCAACTTTAAAGATTTCGATTTTAGGGGAAAGAATATCTATTAACTCAATAGCCTTATCGAGATTATCTATATCCAAAGATACTATCAATCTATTCATTAAAATTAAAGAGTATATGAAATTATTACTTTATGCAAGACAAAATTAATCGTAACATGCTAAATTTCTTAGTTAAGTAATTAATATGACTGAAAAGGCACATAAAAAATTAGGTTTATGGATGTTAATTGCTCTTGTAGCAGGTAACATGGTTGGCTCCGGTATTTTTTTGCTGCCACCAAGCCTAGCTCATATCGGCAGCATAAGCATATTGTCATGGTGCCTCACTGCATGTGGTGCCTTTTTACTTGCTACCGTTTTTTCTAAAATGAGCTTACTAATTCCCAAAATAGGTGGCCCATATGCTTACACTCAAGCTGCGTTCGGCAATTTCATCGGCTTCCAAACAGCTTATAGTTATTGGGTCTATCTATGGGTCGGAAATGCTGCTGTTGCTGTAGCAATGGTAGGTTACTTAGCTGTATTCTGGCCAATGTTACATCAGCCTATCACGGCCAGTATGGTAGCAATAAGTGCTATTTGGTTATTAACTTTTGTCAATGTAAGAGGAGTTCATTCAGCAGGTATAGTGCAAATTATTATTACCGTAATAAAATATATTCCAATCATACTAGTTATTTTACTTGGGGGGTTATATTTTCACCCTGAATATCTAACCCAAAGTTTTAATGTTTCACAGCAGTCGAATTTTTCTGCCTTATCAAATGCTGCAACGTTAACATTATGGTCGTTTGTCGGTGTAAAATCAGCCACTGTAACTTCTGGATACATAGAGAACCCGAAACGCAACATACCACTTGCCACCCTGCTTGGGACTTTAATCGCGGCTGTCATCTATATATCAAGTTGCACAATAATTATGGGAATGATTCCGGCTAGTCTTTTAGCAAAATCTACTTCACCATTTGCAGCAGCTGCCGAGATCATTTTTGGACCTTGGGGTAAATGGTTCATTGCTGCTGGAGCTGCACTCTCATGTTTTGGATGTTTAAATGGTTGGATTCTATTACAAGGTCAGGTACCAATGGCAGCTAGTGAAGACAAATTATTTCCAGGTATTTTTGCAAAACGTAATAAAGCCAATGTGCCAGCAGCTGGTCTCGTTATTACTTCTATTCTCACTAGCATATTACTTTTGTTAACAAGCGATACAAATTTAGTGATGCAATTTCATATGCTGATTCTGACCGCAACTTTCGCTGCTCTAATTTTATATTTTTATACCGCGATTGCTGAAGTTATCGTTTTAAAACAACAGAAAAACACTATCAAAGGAAAAATACATCTTATTGTCGCTCTATTAGCAGCACTTTACGTATATTGGGCGATTTTTGGTGCTGGAGCAAAAATAATTTTTTATACTTTGATTCTAATTTTCACCAGCGTTCCATTATATGCTTGGATTTGCTGGCGCAACAAAGGGGTCAAGTCTCATCTTGCGACATTCAAATAGATCCTACGAAAATTGACAACATGTCGCAAGATGAGACTTGACCCCTTTGTATGCTAAAATAAACTGAAGAAAGAAAATAATGAATAACCAAAAGAAAATATCCGCGTTT
>CAYFQQ010000165.1:0-6667 GCA_964345265.1 uncultured Coxiellaceae bacterium | reverse complement strand
TTGACCAATTTTAAGTGCTATTTCACGTCATACCCGCGAAGGCGGGTATCCAAAGAGCCCCAAATTAAATGGATTCTCGCATTCGCGAGAATGACAGCATCAAAATGAGAATTGCTGGTCCCCTATTCAGCTTATTGTAAAAATTCGCCCAAATAGATTAATATACCGGTTATGAACATAAATTTACCCAATTTTGAAAAATCACGTGTTCTGGTCATTGGCGATGTTATGTTAGATCGTTATTGGCAAGGGGAGGCTTCACGTATCTCACCAGAAGCTCCGATACCAATAGTACATATTAAAGAATTTACTGATAGTCCTGGCGGCGCTAGTAATGTTGCACTTAACGTTAAAGCGTTAGGTGGGCAAGTTGTTCTATTAGGACTAATTGGTAAAGATGAATCTGCTAACACCTTACAAAATATATTAAATAAGAAAGGAGTAAATCATCAATTACAAATAGTTCCTGAATTACCTACCACTACCAAAACGCGAATCATTGCACATAATCAGCAATTAATCCGTTTAGATTTTGAAAAAAACTTTTTTAATATTGATATGCAGGAATTAATCGAAAATTATAAAGCACAACTAGATAACATTAACACGGTAATTATTTCGGATTATGGAAAAGGCATTGCAAATTGTGTAAAACAAATAATTCAATTAGCAACAGCAAAAAATATTCCTGTTCTAGTAGATCCAAAAGGTAGAGATTTTAGCATTTACCATGGGGCAACTCTAATCACTCCTAACCTAGGCGAATTTGAAACGATAGTCGGTCCTTGTCAAACTGATCAAGAGCTGGAACAAAAGGGTCAAGAACTACTACAAGCAAATAATTTTACTGCTTTATTAGTAACCCGCGGCGCACAAGGAATGAGCTTAATCCATAAAGCTGAAAAAGTTCTTCATATTCCTGCTCAAGTACGTGAAATCTATGATGTTACCGGTGCCGGTGATACAGTAATTGCAACATTAGGTGCAGTATTGTCAACTGGAGAAGATTTAGCTAAAGCATGTGAACTTGCTAATATTGCTGCTAGTATCGTAGTACGTAAACTCGGTGCGGTAAGTATATCTGCAGCGGAATTACGCCGTGCGTTACGAAAACGCGATGACTCATGGCTAGGCATAACCAATAAAGAACAACTATTGCAAGACGTCGCAGATGCCAAAGCTCATGGTGAAACAATTGTTATGACTAATGGTTGTTTCGATATATTACACACTGGACATATAAGTTGCTTAGAACAAGCAAAATCTTTAGGTTCACGATTAATAGTAGCTGTAAATGATGATAATTCCGTCAAAAGACTAAAGGGACCCAAGCGTCCGGTCAATAGCTTAGAAAAACGTATGGCAGTATTAGCAGGTTTAAGATGTATAGACTGGGTTGTGCCATTTTCAGAAGACACTCCAGAAGAACTAATTACTGCGTTAACACCCGATGTTTTAGTCAAAGGAGGTGATTGGCAAGTGGATGAAATCATCGGTGCTAAACATGTATTAAAAAATGGTGGCAAAGTACAATCTTTACCATATATTGACAACTATTCTACTACCGAAATCATTGATCGCATTCGAGGATTTAGAAAATGATAATAGTAACCGGCGGCGCTGGTTTTATCTGAAGTAATCTCGTTAAAGATTTAAACCAAAAAGGCCATGATGACATTCTGATAGTCGATGATCTTAGTGACGGCACCAAATTCAAGAATATCATAGACTGCAAAATTTCAGATTATCTGGATAAAGATGATTTTCTAACTAAGATTATTAATGATACCAATATCGGTAAAATAGAAGCTATCTTTCATCAGGGTGCATGCACAGATACCACAGAGTGGGATGGTAACTTCATGCTAAGTAATAACTATAACTACAGCAAAATCCTACTAGATTATTGCGTCAAACACAAAATCCCGTTTATTTATGCTTCAAGTGCAGCAATTTACGGCGCCAATACTATCTTTACTGAACATCCGAATAACGAGATGCCTCTTAATGTCTATGGTTACTCTAAATTATTATTTGATCAATACGTACGTCGTATATTACCAAAAGCAGAGAGCCAAATTGTAGGACTTCGTTATTTCAACGTCTATGGTCCGCGTGAACAACATAAAAGATCTATGGCCAGCATGGTTTTTCATCTAAATAGTCAATTTAACAAGAATCAAACTTTACATTTATTTGAAGGTTCAGATGGTTATACTAATGGTGAACAACGTAGAGACTTTATCTATGTTGGTGATGTAGTTGATGTTAATCTGTGGTTCTGGCAGCACCCTTCATTAAGTGGAATCTACAACGTCGGTACCGGACGTAGTCAAACCTTCAATGATATGGCCAATGCTATTATTACATGGTACGGCCAAGGTAAAATCAAATATATTCCCTTTCCTAATAACTTGCGAGGTCATTACCAGAGTTTCACTCAAGCTGATATTTCTAAACTTAGAAAAGCAGGATATGAAGGAACTTTTCGTACCATTAAAGAAGGAATAAAAACTTATTTAGATTGGTTAAATAAACAGCAATCCTCATTTTGATCAATTTTAAATGTTATTCAACATTTACACACAAAGGAAGGCAGTACCACCTCACGTCATACTCGCGAAAGCGAGTATCCAGGAAGCCTGAAATTAACTGGATTCCCGTCTTCACGGGAATGACAGCGTTAAAATGCAAATCGCTGCTAAATAAAGTGCTTTACCTACCTATTGTCCTAATGTTTCCGTAGATTCATCTTCTTCCGGTCCAGCACATATTTCTTCTTTTTCATGCTTAGGATCACTGCAATAAATAATCCCTCCAACTTTCTTGGCTTGCAGATCTAACATCGTATTAGAAATAGCAAGTTGATTTAATCCGCTAATTGAATCCATAATAATCAGGCGTTCGTTCTGCTCGCGTATAGCATTCAATTGACTATTTATTTCTGCTAACACAAATAAAGTTTCTCGAGCTACAGTAGCTGGAGAAGCTTCAGCCATTTCATTATAATACTTCTCATTTAAACGCCGATCAGTCTGTTCATTCCTGATTTGCAAAGCACTTTTACCACCTACCTGAGCTATTCTCTTCTGAAAACTATGCCGTAAATTATCAAGATATATACTTCTTGCAGCAACTATTCCACGGTAAGTTCTTTTATACTCCTGATAATCAGGTTCGGTCTGCAAGGTATCGTATAACTTCTTTATTTCTTTTATAGATAATGGTTTTTTACTCCCTATTGTTACTACATCCTTTGAAGGATCTTGCGGATCAGCGATAGGAACATCGAATTTTGGAGCAAGACGTATTACTGGTGGAGGAGAAGCATAACCTTTAACTTGATCAAGAAAATCCTTGGCATTATTTATTTCTTCTGTATTCTTATAGGTATCTTGCCCCAATAAACTTTCCACATCAAACATAGCATTGCCCTTCATGGCTTGCTGATTCCTTTTCTTTAGATTAGCAGGCGGCTTTGAAAAAATACCTCCCTTCTGATCTCCGCTAATTACATCATCACCAGCTAATTTTGCCAATAGATCTATTTGTTGCTCAGTCCTGGCTCGTATTCCAGCAAAATCATTCACAACCTCATTAGCACTGTCTTTCTTAACTGCTTCACCTGCATTTTCCTCAGCTGTTTTTCGGTTCATATTATTAGCTGCGGTGGGTGGAATCTGCCAATCTGTTTCGTAAATCAAATCTTTATAAGTGTGCAATGCCTTGTTATATATTTCGTTTAAAGCTTTTTTATAAAGCTCATATAACCCTTTTATCACTCGTCCACTTAAACCGGTTACTACAACCGGCATAGCGGATGTAGGAGTTTGCGCCTCAGCCAATTGCATTGGACCAATAGATAATCCAAAAACTGCAACAACAATTAAACTAGTTCTAACAAAAACTCTTGAAATCATTCTACTCATAAATTCACCATTTATTTTAATCATCGAAAAATATTACGCCGATTATAACTCTTGTCAGTATTTGACTCCTGCGACTGTGGCTGCTCTTTCTCCTGAACATTTTTCTTACTATCTGCAGAAGATACTGCTTGATCATCCGTTTCACTATTTGCAGTAGGCGCAGACGGAAAAGCATATTTCATTATTTGAGATCTATCTATCGAAGCTGGCGGTATAGAGACCCCCGAAGTTAGCTCCTCAAAAGGTATTGAATACTTGTTAATAAATTTATTTCTAAAATCAATCAGTCCTTCTTGGCCGTTGCCACCAAACAGCATGGTACGGCACATGATTTGGACGTTGATATCAGCAAATCTTGCACAAGGATCATCATCTTGCGCGCACACATATGGAATAACCCCAAACATAGCAACCATTACCAACAAAAAAACACTTAACTTATTCACCTTCACTCTCCAAAGCTTTAGTTAACAAAGCGAGTCGTTCCGCAGAAAATACTCTTGCCAACAATCGTAATCGTTCAAATACAATGTTTCTTCGTAGAAATAAACCAGGAATATCTTCGCCCGAAGTACTTACCTCTTCAGCGTGCATCAACAATTTTGATGCAGACCCAGGATTAGCAGTATCCAAACATTGCATTAATCGCAACATCCGTGCCGCTTTGATATAAACAGCCAACCTAATAAATTGGTCTTCCTTCTGCAAATCGATATTCCCAATATCTTCTAAAGCCTCGCCTAACTTCTGCATAGCATCTTCCAATTCCGAATCTCCATCTAAGGTCCAATCTTCAACTCCTTCCATAAACGAAACTACTCGATAAATCATTGGATCTTTATATTCGCGCCAATATTTATGCGAAGCTTTATTAGTCAAATCTGGCATACTAATAATACTATCACAAAAATCTTAAAAAAACCTTAAGGCCATCCCTAAAAATTGCAGCACTAGATGTAATTCTGGGGTAGCAATTACGAAAACGTTCGTGACGAAAATGCGCAATTATTCGTAACGACTTTTATCGGAATGAAAAAATTCACTATTCTCCGCTATCAACAAAATCCAAAACACCTTGCTCTGGAACAGTACTCGCGGGATGCTTTAATCCAAAATGTAAATAGGCTTGTTTCGTCGCTACACGGCCTCTTGGGGTGCGCATTACAAAACCTTGTTGAATCAAATATGGTTCTACAACATCCTCTAGGGTATTGCGCTCTTCACCAATTGCTGCTGCTAAACTATCAATGCCAACAGGTCCGCCATCAAATTTTTCAATCATCGATAACAATAATTTACGATCCCATATATCAAAGCCGTTACTGTCTATACTTAGTAAATTTAGAGCTTCGTTGGCAACAGTTTGAGTAATTCTGCCATCAGCTTTAACCTCTGCATAATCACGAATTCGGCGTAATAATCGATTAGCTACGCGCGGTGTGCCTCGCGAACATTTAGCAATTTCTTTAGCACCATATTCATCAACAGAAATATTTAAAATACTTGCCGAACGTTTAACAATACAAGTCAGTTCATCTTCATCATAAAATTCCAAGCGCTGCACAATTCCAAATCGATCCCGCAATGGTGAAGTTAGTAAACCAGCTCTAGTTGTAGCACCAACTAAAGTAAATGGAGGTAAATCTAATTTAATAGAACGTGCAGCAGGTCCCTCACCGATAATAATATCCAACTGATAATCCTCCATTGCTGGATATAAAATCTCTTCTATCGCTGGACTTAGACGATGCGCTTCGTCGATAAACAAAACATCGTGTGGTTCAAGATTAGTTAATAAAGCTGCTAAATCACCTGCTTTTTCTAAGGCAGGACCTGAAGTTTGCTTTAGAGCCGCCCCCATTTCATTGGCGATAATATGTGCAAGAGTAGTTTTGCCTAATCCAGGAGGGCCAAATATTAATACGTGATCCAAAGCATCGTTGCGCTTACAAGCCGCAGTAATAAATATTTCCATTTGCTCACGCACTTGTTTTTGGCCGATATAATTAGCTAAACGCTTTGGCCGAATAGCACGATCGACTGCTTCGTCTTCAGTAGTATCCTCTGTGGCAATCAATCGATTTTGCGTAATATCCACCATTTCTTATTCACCTTGTAACGCCAACCGAATTAGCTGTTCACTAGATAGATTTTTATCTTTATGCTTGATAACGGCTCTATTAGCTTCTTGCGGTTTGTAACCTAGAGCAACTAAGGCACTGATAGCATCATTGATAGCTGTATTCTCAACAAGAGGGGCATCATAACCTTCTACGTCCCAATTTTTTAAATGATCGCGCATTTCTATCAATAGACGTTGTGCGATTTTTTTGCCGATTCCAGGCAAACGCACTAAAGAAGCAATATCATTGTCCATAACACACTTTACAAAATTATCTGCTTCAACTCCAGACAGAATTGTTAACGCTAATTTGGGACCAACACCGTTTATTTTAATTAGAGCCCGAAATAAACTGCGCTCCTGTCTTCGTATAAAACCATACAATGATTGGGCATCTTCCCGTATTACGAGATGAGTATATAAAGTTACTTGTTCACCAATACTCGGCAATTGATAAAAACTAGTCATCGGCGCCTGCAGCTCATATCCAATACCGCCTGCTTCTACTACTAAAGTAGGTGCCTGTTTTTCTAACAAAATACCACGCAGTTGTCCGATCATCTACTTACTCCCTCCTTTAAGGTGTGAGCATGACATAACGCTACTGCTAATGCAT
>CAYFQQ010000164.1:0-1608 GCA_964345265.1 uncultured Coxiellaceae bacterium | reverse complement strand
ATAACTAATTTGAGATTCCCGCTTGCGCGGGAATGACGAAACATTTATTCAACAACGCCCTATATTTTTACATTTAGAAATAATGGCAATATTGTGTCACCAAGGGATCTTAGTTAATTGCGAAACAACTTGTTTCGCAATTGCGTTTTCAGCGCTATAGAACAAATACCACTGACGAATAAGCTCTAAATTTCTTTTAGAAAATCCTTTTACTGAGGGAAATTCCACAGTTAAATCATTACTTAGGGTAGCAAGGAAACCATCACCCCACTTGGCCTGAGTCTGTTTTTCAACAATGTCAGCACCGAGTTCCCAGTAAAACCGCAACATTTCGCAATTAACTGCGATAGCTGCTTTTACTTGGACAGTACGAATTTTCTGTTTTAGCTCAGTTAACCACTTTTTATAAATTGCATTATGTCGAGATAAATCTGTAGACATAATTTAAAATTAAATCTTAATACTTAGAAGATCAATACCGTATTTTGTGGTTTATAAATATCAAAAGGATGAATGTTATTTATGTCCCTTATAGTTGGATAGTAAAATATTATTTCCGCTTTTTGCTATGAGATACATTTTTTTGTATGGATCCTTTAATAATTGAGTGTAAGTTTTTTGATCGGTAATTATAAAGATTCTGCGTTTACTGCTCCAATGTTTCCAGAAAGTTTGTGTATCTATCATCCATTGGCTTGTGTCTTGGTGCTGCATGCCAAAGGATAATTCGCTATGCCAGTTGACTACAGTAATACGGCGTTGTAGATAAAAGGGTAGATCTTGGTAGTAAGTGTCGTATGATGCTACTTCATCATTTAGTTTAAGCAATGGTATCAATTTTGTAGCTAAAGGTTTGATAGATTTTAGATCTAATTGCTGAGCTCCAAAATATAACGAGATGAATACTAATGATATGGTTATAAATAAGGTAATAAAAGCTTTAGAGAAACCATGGCGGCGGTATTTTAAATAAGAGTAAATTGCACTGAACATTGTTAATAGGCTGATTATGTAAAATGTTATTTTGGTTTTTTGTGGATTAGGCGAGATTATAAAGTAGTGTATGTTGGCAACAATCATAGCAGCGATAATTCCTAGGATTAGAATTGTAATGAATCCGATAGTTATACTGCGTTGAAATTTTTGTTCCCAAATTTTTGAAAAATAGTTAGCCATTAAAATTGCTAACGGTGGAAACATGGGCAGTAGATAAGGAACCAGTAAAGATTCTGAAAATGAGTAGAATAAAAATATAAGTAATGGCCATAGCATTAGGAATATTGATATTTCGTGTTGTTTAAATTCTTGCCAGTTGCGCGGTAGATTATGATTAATTGCTTGAATACTGAAACCAATCCATGGGAACCATCCAAGTATTAAGCTCGCTGGTAAAACTACTATTTGCATATGATGACCAACGTGACTGCTGAGGTAACGTAGGAAGTGCTGTTTAATAAAATAAAATTGAAAAAATTCAGGGTTTTTTATTTGTACTAAAATATGCCATGGTGCAGCGATAAGTAAAAATATTAATATCCCAATGGGAATGCAGTATGTTTTTATTTCTCGCCATTTGTTAAATAGCAAGATCCAGAAAAATATAATCAT
>CAYFQQ010000163.1:0-1861 GCA_964345265.1 uncultured Coxiellaceae bacterium | reverse complement strand
GATTCTCGCATTCGCGAGAATGACAGCATCAAAATGAGAATTGCTGATCTAGGAAACCTAAAATTGACTTTAATATTAACAAAAATTTTTTTTGCACTGATTAGCTAAAGACTTTATTGTACTTTACATTCCGCACTCTCAATTTTATCTACTATGTGTTTATAAGGTCTAGTTTCTTCACCACGATTAAAACTACGTTTTTCTTCAGCAAGCTGCAGAGCTGTATGTCCTTGTTTATCCCAAAACCTCACACCACAATTTCTATCAACTAAATAACTTACCACTTCTTCTTTTCCAGCTGCGGCAGCTTCGTGTAATGCAGTACGCCCCTCATTATTTTGATGATCTATTTTTACACCATGCTCACAAAGGAATTTAACCGCCCCAAGCCTACCTTTTATTGCCGCCCGATGTAAAAAACTATTACCTCGCGCATCAAATAAACTGACATTAGCCTTTCTTTCTAAAACAAGATAAGCAAATATATCATAATATTCTCTAATAGCCGCCCAAAACAATAATCTATCTGCTATATTGGGGACCTTTTTACAAACCGTTTCTGCAGTATACCTTATAATTTCCAAAATAAATTGCTGACATCCTTTGACACAGGCTAAATCAAAAGGTGTTCGTTTGTCTTTATCAAAAAACGCATCCGAATATATAAACTCATCTAAAGCTCCATAATCAATTAACAGCTTGGTTATTGCTAAATTTCCCAATTCCATAGCGTGATGAATTGGCAACTTTTCTGTATTATCCTTGGTAAACAATTGTGTGATCTCGTCATGTGTTTGGGCATATTTTAGAAAATCCTCAAGTAGCTTTTGTTTTTGCAAGATAACTGCACAATGTATCGCGTTTCTTCCACCACTATCTTGCACCTCTGGTTTCTGCTTAAACAAAAAGACCGATAAATGCTGCCAATTTTTCTCTATAGACACATGAACTGCTTTCTTAAAAGCATGACCGCTACTTATTTGATAGTCAACTAATCTTGGAAAATGCCTACAAAAAACTTCGGCACAGCTAGTTAAGCCATTTTTTAAAATATAGTCTCCTAAATATTCACGATAACTAAACCTTTCCTTATCAGGTATAGCATCCAGAATCGCATCTACCAGTTTATAATTTTTTTTATCTATCTCTATTTTTAAAGCAGCTTTGACACTAGACTCAGGGATGTTAAGTCTTTTGGCCTTTGCCGCCATAATTATAACTCCAGCAGCTTCAGTATGATTTAGATGGCAAGCAAAATCTAAAGCAGAAAACTCTCGATCCTGATACTGAAATCTTGTTGTTAACTCCTCTGATAAAAAACCATCAAATAGTGCCGCTAATAGCTCCAAATTATTATTCTTTATTACATCAAGAAAACATTTGTTAGCATCATAAGGATTATAATAACGTGAGGATCCTTTATTATTCTTTATAGTAACGATAATAATTTTTGCAACTTCGGTATAATTCAGACGACAAGCTAAATCTAATGGATAAAACTCTTGACCTTCATATTTAAATCTAGTTGCTAATTCTTTTGATAAAAAACCATCGAGTAGTGCCGTTAATAACTCCAAATTATTATTCTTTATTACATCAAGAAAACATTTGTTAACATCGTAAGGTTTATAATAACGTGAGGATCCTTTATTATTCTTTATAGTATCGATGATAATTTTTGCAACCTCGGTATAATTCAGATGACAAGCTAAATCTAACGGATAAAACTCTTGGCCTTCATATTTAAAAGTTCTATATAAATCTGCTTCATTTTGTAATAAAAACCTTGTCAACTCAATATGATTTAACTCAACGGCTAAATCTAATGCATATCTTCTTTCAGTTTCATAACCATAATAAT
>CAYFQQ010000162.1:0-1675 GCA_964345265.1 uncultured Coxiellaceae bacterium | reverse complement strand
TGCTGCATAGGATCTCATTCCATGAGGAATCCCCTTGTAAAAGTCTCGACTTAATCTGACAAACCCGACTTAACTGACAGTCAGCGCCTTACACTCGCTGGCTTCTCGCCCACAATCCCTCTGGCTCAATAACTAAATTTATTGATGTTTTTTTATTAGTAAGGGACATTTTCAAATTGTAACATAGGGGACATTTCTATTTTGGTTTAACAATAAGACTACTGTATTGCTGCTCGATCTCAGCTTCATTGCCTTTTTCTACAGACTTCGACATTCCCTCAAAACTACTTTCAAATGTTTTTTGGCCATCACCTTTGTCAAGAATGTTATTGTTAAGAATTTCATTCATGGCTACATTCGCTGCGACAAATGCGCGCAGTTTCTTGGCATCATTTCCTAAAGCTTGTGCTATTTCTCCAGTTGGCGCCAGTTTCAGTTGTCTTTGCAAATCTGCATAAGTACTAGATAAAGATGTTTGTTGCTGCCTTAGTGATGAAGCTTGAGTAATTAAACTTTGCTTATTTTGAACATAATTAGAATGCTGTTTATTTAAAGCGACTATATCACCATTTAGAGTATTAAATTCTATATTCTTTTCTGCAATATTGCTTCCCCAAATTGCTTCACGAATTATTTGTTTTCTTAATTCGTCAGGAGTCATGCCATTTTCTAATAATCCATTTCTTAATTGGCTAGGAGTCATGCCACTATCATTATTATCATTATTTCTTTCAAAACCCATACATAGCATGCCTCTGGGTATAACAAGATCACCGCAATTATACCCATTCGATTGTACATCATCAGGATATTTATATTGATAAGTTGTTTCTATGTTTAAATTCTTGTCTGTTTTTAACTGCCTGGCAGTTTCACGGAATGTATTGATAACATGTTGTTGGTTTCTGTTACTTTGATCTTCGTCACGGACATCATGCAGAGTAAATTTTATAGAATTATCATTTTGACCACGAAAAGCTTCGCCTAAATACCAGTGCCCAGCATGACCAATTAGAAATAATACTTTATTTTTACTGTTAAGCTCATCAAGAGCCTCTTCCATTACATGTTTTAAAGAAGCATCAATTAAAGATTCTGGCTCTTGGGCTTGGGTGCTGATATCTGCATGAATCGGTAAGATTTCACACTTGTATGCTTTAAGTATTTTTTTAATGTCATCGGCTTCTAATTGTGTGGCTGCGGGGACTAGTCCTGTTGTTTGTAACTGTTCTAAAATAGTCTGATTTTGAGTCTGATTTTGTTTTGGTTTTGGCATATGGCGTTGTTGCATAAATACTTAACCTCTTGATTTATAATAATAAAAATTTGCATGTTTCGTCATTCCCGCGAAAGCGGGAATCCAGCCAAAAACGTTACAAATACTGGATACTCGCTTTCGCGAGTATGACATATTTATGCAACAACGCCTTACTATTCACCCATTTTTTTCAAAAACTCTAAGTTTCTGTAATTTTTGCGCTATTTTAGTAGCACAATTTTATTGTAGCGCAGAAATCTTAACGAAATATTAAATGGAATTTATTAAATTCAGGAAGTTTCCGGAATAAACGGCCTGTGCCAGCAATTCTAATTTTGACCAATTTTAAGTGCTATTTCACGTCATACCCGCGAAGGCGGGTATCCAAAGAGCCCCAAATTAAATGGATTCTCGCAT
>CAYFQQ010000161.1:0-13723 GCA_964345265.1 uncultured Coxiellaceae bacterium | reverse complement strand
ACGATTAAATCCTTGTTTGGACTGCAAGATATTAATGGTAAAGAATGCTAAACAGTGGCTTGAGCAAAATGGATGCGATTTTATAATAACTGGTGAAATTGTCGGACAGCGCCCTAAATCGCAACGCCGTGATATGATGGCGATAGTTATCAAGGAATCTGGTACTGAAAATCTTTTGCTGCGCCCATTATCTGTTAAGAATTCGCCATTAACATTGCCTGAGCAGAAAGGATGGGTAAAGCGTGAAGTACTTTACAGTTTTAATGGACGCTCGCGGAGACCTCAGATTGAATTAGCCAAACAATTAGGATTAGCTAATTATTCTCAGCCAGCAGGTGGATGTTTGCTCACTGATAGAAATTTTTGTGACCGACTACTTGATTTGTGGCAGTATCGAGGAAAAAAAGATTACTATAAAATAGATTTAGATTTGTTAAAGGTTGGTCGTCATTTGCGACCTAATGATAATTTCAAAATAATTATAGGCAGGAATGAAGCTGAGAATAATGATTTAGAAAAATATTGTAAAAATTTTACTCATTTATTTCCTTTAAGTCATCTTGGGCCATTAGCCGTATTACAAGGCAATTTTAGCAATGAGGATATTAATTTAGCGGCAAGAATAGTTGCTCGATTTTCAAAAGGAAGAGAAGCAAAACAAGTGCAAATTCAAATAAAAACATTTAATGGTGACTCGCAAATAATAAATGTTAGACCTATTTCAGCAAATGAAATTCCCAAGGAATGGTATGTATGAAAGGAAAATAATTTCAGGAACCAGAATGCTGCAAGGTGTTGTTTAATTGTTCATGTAGTTCTGTAGGAAGAGTCTTCAGGTTTTCTTTTTGTTGATCAGACCAGAAACTAATATGTTTTCGACAGAGCATTTTTAAATTTAATATATCATGGCGAAATAATTCATCTATTAATATGGTTAAATTATTGGCTCCATCGTTATCAATGTCGATGTCGAAATTTATATTTTCCTGTAGAGTTGTTACAAAAAAAGTTATATCTGACCACGACATCATATTTTTCAAGTAAAGATTTTTCATGATTGGCGCAATAAATCTTATTATTTCCTCAGTAAAATTAGGGAGTTTTTCTTTTATTAAAACGATTAATTCAGGTATTTTTTTTAACGTTTGTTGTCTGAGTTGTAGATGTTGTGCCTCTGTTTGGAGGTGGGGATAACGATAACTTATGTGATCTAATATATTTTTGATTCTTTCGAGATAGAAAATTTTTAATAAATCCATTATATTTTGATCGAATTGTGGGAAATTTTTTATACGTGTAAAAAACTCAATTTTAAGCCCAAGGTTAGTCGTGTTAGTTTCTTGCTTAGATTTATTAATTTTTTTTATTAATGATGATAAATTTGTTTCTAATTTGTTAAATAAACTGGAACTTATAATAGAAGGATAACCTTTACTTTGTAGAATGTTGTTCACGGAGTTGTGATCAATCTTTTGACGCGTCGGATTTAAGTCAAAACTCCAGGTTGATGATGTCATTGCTAACCCCTTAATAAATAATATTGCAATTTCGAATCTCAATTTAAATTCTTCATCCGGATTTTTTCCCATAAAAAAAGATCGATAACTACAACCTATAATACGGTTAGAAGGGATAATTTTTTTTGGAAATCCTTGGTACCAATCTCCATCACTATAAATTAAGTAATTTGCGTTTTTTATTGGTATAAGCATTTCTTTTTTGGGATAGGTTTTAATGTTGTGATAAGCTAATTTTGTTTTTAAATCATATATTATAAATGTTATATTCAATTTGTTACCAAAAGCGAGCAAAGTAGAAATAGGGTCATTATTCTCGCAAAAGTTTTTTGTGAATTCATGTGAGTTATTTATATAAGGATATATTAATGCATAAGTACTAGTTGCGATTTTTTCTTCAGCTTGTAATCTAATATGAAAATCTTTTTCTACCGTTATTGAATATTTATGTGTTGTTTTTTGCCTTTTTGCAGGAGGCGGATTTGTATCTGTTAAGTCGATTATATGGCGCTTCATTTTAGTAAATCCTCAATATTTTTAAATTGTGTTCAATATATATCATAGTATTTTTATAATAATCTATAAACCTTAAAAAAGGATTAAGTAGAAAATAGAATTATGGTGTTAAAAATTTGTATGTTTAGTCATTCCCGCGAAAGCGGGAATCCAGCCCAAAAGCTTGTAAATGCTAGATGCTTGCTTTTGCAAGTATAACTTTTCAAATGTTTATGCAATAATGCTATTGTATTATAAATTTCTTTGTTAATTTTTTAGGTACACTGATATTTTTTAGTTTCACATATTGCGGTAAACCACTTTTGAATGGCGGGTAATCTTCACCTTGAATTAGCGGCAGTAAATATTTACGGCATTTATCAGTTATGTGAAACCCATCGGGGGTAAGGTAATCGCGTGGCATTTTATGTTCTTTATTAGCTACTTTGGATAACTCTACATGACCAATTGTCCATTGATATGGTTGGTCTTTTTTGCGAATTATAATCGGCATGATATTGTTTTTGCCTTGGAGGGCAAATTCCATAGCAGCTTTACCTATGGCATAAGCGTGGTTGACATCGGTTTTTGAAGCAATGTGGCGTGCGGAACGTTGTAAGTAATCGGCAACTGCCCAATGATATTTAAATCCGAGTTCAGTTTTTACCATTTGTGAAACGATCGGTGCGACACCGCCCAATTGAGTGTGGCCAAAAGCATCTTTTAGACCAGCGTCAGATAAGAATTTACCTGTCTTGTCTTTTACACCTTCGGATACAATTACTGAACAATAGCCATATGTTTTAACGCTATTTGAAACCTGCTTTAAAAATTCTTCTTTGTTAAAAGTTATTTCTGGAAAAAGAATAATGTGCGGTCCATCACTTTCTCTTTCTTTAGCCAAGCCTCCTGCAGCTGCGATCCAGCCTGCATGACGCCCCATAACTTCCATGATGAATACTTTGGTGGAAGTGGTCGCCATTGAGGCAACATCAAAACTTGCTTCACGAATTGAAACTGCAACATACTTTGCCACCGAGCCAAATCCCGGACAGCAATCTGTAAATGGTAAGTCATTATCTACTGTTTTGGGTATACCAATACAGATCAGTGGATAACCTGTTTCATCACTGAATTGTGCAATCTTATTTGCAGTATCCATTGAATCGCCACCGCCATTATAAAAAAAGTAACCGATATCGTGTGCTGCAAAAACTTCTAGTAAGCGTTCATATTCAGCTCGATTTTCTTCGATATTTTTTAATTTATAACGGCATGAACCAAATGCACCAGATGGAGTGTATTTTAGAGCGGCAATATTTTTTGCAGATTCTTTGCTGGTATCGATTAAATTTTCAGTTAAAGCACCGATAATACCATCACGTCCGGCATATACTTTTATTTTATGCTTGCGTGCGGTTTCAATTAATCCACAAGCAGAGGCGTTAATAACGGCAGTGACGCCACCAGACTGTGCGTATAAGGCATTTTTAGGCATGGAATTTTCTCCATAGTTAGTTACAAACTCATTTTAACGCTATCATTCCCGCGAAAGCTGGAATCTAGTTATTTTTTTTAAGCTTCCTGGATTCCCGTTTTCACGGGAATGACAAGATTGATTAGTATAATACTTTGTTAAATTCACTTGAAGTCGATTTAATTAATTTTTAGGAGTATTCAAATGAATATGTCTATGGGAATTCAGATGAATATCGATTCCCTGTTGATTAATTTCCTGGCCATTAATATTGATCTTACCATCTGGGCAAAGTTCGATATTTGCGTTCGAATTTTTTATTTGTATGTATCCATCCTTTGTTATTTTGATACTTACTGTACCAAAATTTAATTCAAAAGTTTGCTGATCTTGCGGCAGAAATTTTAGTTCGGTTTGTTGTAAAGTTTTTGTTTGATACTGCAACACATTTGTTTTCATGTTATTTCTCCGTTTGTTTTGATTAAAATTGCTCCTCTAATCGAATATTCATTAGCTTCGCAAATTAAAGTATTACCAGGTAGTGTGGTTGTAAATGCTAAACATAAAGGAATCGTGGCAGCGCCGATTTCACCAAGCGCTAGGTAAGTAATTATTTCTTTAGGTATAGTGTAACTGTGGAATGGCCAAATTGTTTGCGTTACTTGATTCCATTCAAGAGGATCGTTAAGTTCTGCACCCAAAGATAAAATTACATTATCAATGTTTTTGGGAGTTGTTAAAACATTTCGAATAGCAGTACTTAATCCGGTTAATTCTTTAGTATCAGCCAGTCCGCTATTTGGTTCTTCGCTATAACTGATATTTTCAATACTTGATGATTTATTGTTACTAGTTTTCTGCAGCAAAATAAATGCTGCTGCTTCTCCTGGAGCTAGTCCAAAATTGCAAAATGTAGTTAAAAGCCGTCGTTGCTCACCTAGGTCAATAATAGTTTCTAGATTTACTAAACTATCTATTCCTCCAAAAATAATTGCGTCATATTCATTGTTGTGTAATTTTGTGCATAATGATTGTAAGCATTGACATACTCCTTGTTCATAGTGGCTTAAATTAAATTGCATTACAGAGTATTTATTATCTATATCAGTTATTAATTTTTGTAATGATTTTTTAGAAAATAAATTACAACGTGGATTAGTTTTAGCTGGAGTGATCACATGAATTAGCACATTTTTATAATTTAAATTTTGGGGTAATTGAATAAATAAATTGCTTAAAGTATCAGTGAACATATTTGAAATACATTCATTCGAGTTGAAATTATTGTATTTAGGAATGGATGCGACATAAATTGGATACTGATTTATTTCTCCTGGAGCTTTTGCGGTTAAGTTTTTATCGAGAATTGGTCCGCACTTGTGATGAGTAATGTTATTTAAAATGTCTATAGGTTTTTCTCCAGCGATACTAGTTACACTGACTGCTGTTATAATTGTATTCATTTACTTTGTATCCTTTATTATTAGTACGCCATTACGTTGATCATTTATTTGCCAGGCAATTCCAGTTCTCCAGATTAAATACATAGTTTGTTGATCTGTATTGATGATTACTGTGTCACATTTGGCGTCTGGAATTCTTTGTTGTTGATCGAGTTCTAGAAGTAGATCGGGTTTGATCTTGGGAATTTTTAGACTGACCTCTTGTGTTACTGGCAAGCTTGCTAACATCCCTTTTATTGAAATAATCTCACCTCCCACAAATGGTTGTTTAAACTGCTGATCAGAAGGAGCTTGGCTATAATTTTGAGCATGCCAATAGCTGGGTATTGGAGCAAATCCGGCTGGTGCTGGTCGGTCGATTATTTTGTTAATGATTTTTGGCATTAGTTCTATATGAGGTAACGGCAGATCTTTATTCCCGAATGATTTGTTGGTAAAGCCCATACCTATCGGATTTGCAGAATAGCCATCTCCGCCATAGGCATATTCGTATTGAATAGGAATGGTTTGTAAAGGTTTTGGAGTACTAGGAATGGTTCCAAGTAAAGTTTTTTGCCAAGTTCTTTGTCCAAATACTCGTAACTGTTTTTGCCAGATTTTATTATTTGGCGATTTAATGCGAATACTTACTTCAGTTATAATGCTACCGCTATTAGGTACTTGTGCAGTGCCATATAATAATATTTCGCTATTATGTTTAAAAGGCATGATTTCGCTTGTAGCAAATAAACTAGAACGATTTCTTTCGCCATTAAAACGATCGGTTTCTTCGATGTTAGGTGGAATATCCATGATTTGTAACAGTCCTTGATCATTGAACTCGAAACCTGCTTTGATAACACAAGTGAGCTGGTGTTTACCATCTTTATTAAACCCGGGATATAGATTAGTAGCGAACGGAGATTTATTTATTATTTCTAACATGGACATCTCTAAAAGTTTTTTATTAATATTTTTTTCATCATTTCAGCTTCTTTTAGTCATTCCCGCGAAAGCGGGAATCCATTGTTTTTATTAATATTTTCTGGATCCCCGTTTTCACGGGGATGACACTTGGTTGTCTATAACACAGTAAATTCTTTATTCATTGTTGTAATTTTGCAATACCGCAAAAATTACGGTGATGTTCGAAAATATGTTAAAATTTTTCTATGGCGAAAAAAGATGTATCTTTATCTGTTGATGATACCAATCCTGCTAATGTAAAAATTAATTTTTCTGGCCAACTTAATTTTCACAGCGTACCAAATATATGGCAATCTTGTATGGAATTACAAAAAAAATATGCTCCAGAAATTTTGAATGTTGATATGCAAAATGTAGATTATTGTGATGGAGCAGGTATAGGTCTATTACTAGAATTAAAGAAACAGCAAATTCAGCACGGTAAACAGTTTCATATTCAAGGTTTGAATCCAAGGCTGCAAAAATTGATGGCTCTAATTATAGAACAGCCGCATAAACCCGAGAAGCGTGAACCCTTGCCGTATGGCGTAACTGTTACTGTAGGACGTTTTACCGTCAATATTCTGAAAAATCTGTCTGCTAATATCATTTTTATTGGTATGTTAACTCAACAGTTATGGCAAACATTATTACATCCTAAAGGTATACGTTGGCGAGATTTTTTAAGAGCCGTGGAAGAAGTTGCACCTAATGCTTTACCGTTGATAGTTTTGATAGGTTTTTTAGTAGGTTTAATTACAGCTTTTCAGTCAGCTATACCATTAGGTGAGTTTGGAGCGCAAATTTACATTGCTGATCTAGTTGGTGTAGGTTTAATGAGGGAAATGGGGCCATTGATGACTGCAGTATTATTAGCTGGTAGAACGGCATCAGCTTTTGCGGCTGAACTCGGCAGTATGAAAATCAATCAGGAAGTTGATGCTCTGACTACTATGGGTTTAGATCCCGTCAGATTTCTGATTATTCCACGTATTCTAGCTGTTACTGTTATGACTCCGTTGTTAAGTCTGTTTTTAATATTTTTTGGTTTAGTAGGGTGTGGTGTGGTTATGCACAGTTTGGGTTTCAATTTTGATATGTACATTCATGAATTATATACGGCCATAGATTTTGGAGATTTTATGGGTGGATTAGTTAAAACATTTGTGTTTGGCATGGTGATTTCTGCTATTGGTTGTCTGCATGGTTTAAGGACTCGTTTTGACGCTAGTGCAGTTGGTTATTCAACAACACAAGCAGTGGTTAGTAGTATCATTATGATAGTTATTATTGATGGAGTGTTTGCATGGATTTACTACGTATTGGGAGTATAGAATGGTTCGAGAAGCGCCGCTAATTAAAGTTCAGCACTTATCAGTAAAGTATGATGAAAGAACTATTATTGATGATATTAGTTTTGATGTTATAGAAGGAGAGATATTTATAATATTAGGCGATTCTGGAAGTGGCAAGACGACGATATTTAATCGTATGATCGGACTGCAAGAACCAACCGCGGGGGAAGTCATAATTGAAGGTGAAAATATAACAACAGCATTTGGTGAACAGAAAATTAATATTCTAAGAAAGATCGGGGTCATGTATCAAAGTGCAGCATTATTCGGTTCGATGAATTTACTAGGAAATGTTTGTTTACCGTTAGAAGAATTTACCGATTTACCTAGGAAAGCAATAAATATAATCGCACTTAATAAATTGCAGATGGTTGGTTTAGGTGATTTTGTTGATTATATGCCAGCGGAAATTAGTGGGGGTATGCAGAGGAGGGCAGCAATCGCGAGAGCGATGGCCTTGGACCCAAAAATTCTATTTCTTGATGAACCTTCAGCAGGTCTCGATCCGATTACTTCTGTGCAGTTGGATAACCTTGTTATTAGCTTAGCGCAAACTTTAGGGATTACTTTTGTGGTAGTTTCTCACGAGTTGCCTAGTATTTTTACTATCGCCGATCGAGTTGTTGTATTGTGCGATGGCAAGATAGTGGCAAGCGGAGACCCGAAGACATTACGTGATAAATGTGATAATGTATATGTTAGAAAATTTTTTAATCGAAAGGCTTAATTAAAAAGAATTATAGTTATGATATCAAGCAAACAAATTAGTTATTTTCGAATTGGCAGTTTTGTTATTACAGGGATTATTTTATTAATCATTGCTATTCTTATTTTGGGTTCAGGTATGCTATTTAAGAGGGTTGTTTATGTGGAAACGTATTTTAATGAGTCTGTACAAGGTTTAATAGAAGGTTCGCCAGTTAAATATCTTGGTATGGAAATAGGTAATGTAGTCGAGATAAATTCTGTTGAAAATGTATATGAGATGGATCAGGATGCTGAGAGGAAGGTTTATAATCAATATATTTATGTCAAAATGGCGATTTCCTCAAAGTTTTTTAGCAATATGTCCAATGAAAAAATAAGACAACGAATTAAAGAAGACGTGGCTAGTGGATTACGATTTAAATTAGCCCCACAGGGATTAACTGGTAATGTATATGTAGAGCTAGATTATGTTGATCCAAAGGCTCATCCGTTATTACCTATTTACTGGCAACCAGAAAATTTTTATATTCCTTCAACTACTAGTGCTTTAACTTATTTTACTGAAAATCTGCAATATCTATTGGGAAAATTACGAGAAGTTGATTTTCAAAAACTTTTTAGCAATATGCAAAATGCAATTACTTCTATCAATAATGTCTCTTATAAAACAAGTAAATTGTTAACCGAAAACAATCAACAAATAATAAGTGTAATTAATAATCTACGTGATATTTCACAGAATTTAAATGCTTTATCTGAGCAAGCTAAAGCTTTTCCATCGCAAACATTATTTGGTAAACCACCGCCACCTTTAAATTTGGGTAAGTTATGAAACTAAAATATTTTAGAATCTATAATTTGATACTTTTGATATGTTTAACATCTTTTGGCTGTGTGAGTGTAAGGTATCTGCAGCGCGATGAATATATGTTGAATGTAAAGATGCCGAGTAAAGCTAAGCGTAGTATACCAAAGGAAGTTTTAAAGATGAGTAATGTTACTATAGTTCCACAGTTTTCTAATCTAAGTTTTGTGTATCGAATCAGTGATATTAATTATACAAGAGATTATTATCACATATTTTTTAATCCACCAGCACAGCAGATAGAGCAATTAGTCATTAAATATTTACAAGCCAAAAATTTATTTAAGTATATTGTTAGTGACGCCAGTATCTTACCACCAAATTATATTTTACGTTCTGAGATTACTGCTTTATATGCAGATTATCGTGATTTTAAACGACCTAAAGCTGTTATAGCTATTCATTTTACTTTATTTAATAATAAGACACGGATTCTAATGAACAGAACGTTCTCGGGGGTAATTTCGTTGCGACGAAAAGATACTCGAAGTTTAGTATATGCATGGAATAGAGGTTTAGGAAAAATCTTGGTGCGATTAAGTGGTGAGCTTTATAAAGTAATTATTTGATGATTTGAGTTGAGTGATGGATATAGAAAAAAATTCTCCGAATGTTTTTGGCAGAGTTGCTGTATTGATGGGAGGCACATCCTGTGAACGTGAAGTTTCCCTTATGTCCGGACAAAATGTTCTTGAGGCATTACGGCGCAAAGGTGTCAATGCTTATCCTATTGATCAAGGCTTGGACGTCATCGAACAATTGCGGGTTAATAGACCAGATCGAGTATTTATCGCATTGCATGGCACTAATGGTGAAGATGGCGTTATTCAGAGTTTGTTGGAGATTTTACATATACCATATACCTCTAGTGGTGTTATAGCATCTGCGTTGACCATAGATAAGTATCGATGTGGTTTGTTTTGGAAGAGTCTTGGATTGCCTGTTGTACCTCTAGCGATATTGGATAAGCTTGATAATTTTGCCGAAGTTATTAAACAATTTGGTTTTCCGTTATGTGTAAAGCCGATAAATAATGGATCAAGCTTAGGAGTATCGAAAATAACCAGTGTTGCTCAATTACCGAAAGCTTATAAATTAGCACAACAATATGGTTCTCAAGTAATGATACAACCATGGATAGAGGGACGAGAGTTTGATGTCTTTATTTTAGGGAATGAAGTTTTGCCTATTGTTGAAATTGTACCCCCGAAAGGAAATTTTTTTGATTATAAAGCAAAATACCTTAGTGATAAGACAGAATATATCTGTCCATGTGACTTATCTACTGAAGAGCAAAAGCAGTTGCAAAATATAGCAATGAAAGCTTTTCAGTCTGCAGGCTGTCGTTATTGGAGTAGAATTGAATTTTTACAAGATAAAAATGATAAATTTTGGTTATTGGAACTAAACACAATAACAGGATTATCTTCGCATAGTGTACTTCCATTGGCTGCTAAACAAATTGGCATAAGCTTTGATGATATAATTTACAAAGTTCTCGGGTTTACTCTTGAAAAATGACTAATAGGAAGCTGATAAGTATACGATTTTTTTTATCAGTGTTATTATTAGTTTTATTAGTCAGTGGGTTATTATGGGTCTGGTCAGTACTTAAAAACCCACAAAATTTTCCAATTAACAAAGTTGAAATTGAAGCAACCTATCAACATATTGATCCACAGACCATCCAGAATGCAATGGCTTCTTATGTTAATAGTAGTTTTTTTGCTGTGGATATAACTTCGATTAAAAGACAACTTTTGCAGTTACCTTGGGTTTATATGGTTTTCGTTAATCGAGTTTGGCCTGATAAAATTATTGTTAAAATAACTGAACAAACAGCTGTAGCACAATGGAATAGTGATTCCTTATTGAATTCTGATGGTGAAATTTTTACTCCTTCTCAATCCACCTTTCCGGGTAATTTACCCGCTTTATTCGGTCCTGAAGATCAGTTAAAAGAGATTTGGCTAGATTATCAGCAGATGAACCAAGCTTTGGTCGAGTTAGGATTAAGAATAACGCAAGTGAGTTTAGACAAAATGGGATCATGGCGGTTGGTTTTGAGTAATGGTATTAATTTGGTTCTAGGAAATACTGATATTATGAATAGGTTTTTTATGTTTATTAAAGTTTATCCTAAGGTTATTGGTGCAAATGGTGATAGGGTTAAAAATATTGATCTACGTTATGCAAATGGATTAGCCATAAAATGGAAAAAATAAGTAAAAATATCTTGAGAATAGATTTATTCTAGATTATTGTAGTAATCAATGTTTAAGATAACTTTTCTATTAAAAAAACTAATGTAATATGATAAAAAAATCTGATAATTCATTGATAGTTGGATTAGATATTGGAACTACCAAAATTGCAGCATTGGTTGGTGAAGTTAGTGAGGACGGAAATGTTGAGGTAATTGGAGTCGGTTCACATCCTTCCCAGGGGTTAAAGCGTGGTGTCGTAGTCAATATAGAGGTCACAGTGAATTCAATTCAACGTGCTGTAGAAGAAGCTGAGTTAATGGCGGGTTGTGAAATTCGTTCAGCATACACCGGGATTTCTGGTAGCCATATTCGGAGTTTAAATTCGCATGGTATTGTTGCTATTCATGATCGTGAAGTTACTCAAACTGATATAGACAGAGTTATTGATGCAGCAAAAGCTTTAGCAATACCAGCAGATCAAAAGATTCTGCATATTTTGCCCCAGGAGTTTGTCATTGATAGTCAAGAAGGGATTCGTGAGCCGATTGGTATGTCAGGAGTGCGTTTAGAGGCTAAAGTTCATATCGTAACTGGAAGCGTTAGTGCAGCACAGAATATTGTAAAATGTGTCGAACGTTGTGGTCTTAAAGTTAGTGATATCGTTTTACAACAGTTAGCTTCTAGTTGTTCAGTACTAAGCGAAGATGAAAAAGAATTGGGTATATGTATGGTGGATGTTGGTGGTGGAACTACTGATATCGCAATATTTACTGATGGTGCTATTCGACATACCGCAGTTATTCCAATCGCAGGTGATCAAGTTACCAATGATATTGCTGTTACCATGCGCACTCCAACTAAGTATGCTGAAAAGATTAAAATTGAGCATGGATGTGCATTGGCTAGTTTAGTGGATCATTCTGCTACCGTTGAAGTTCCTGGTGTCGCACATCGACAACCCAAGGATTTATCTTCGAAGGCTTTAGCAGATGTCATTGAGGCACGCTATGAAGAATTGTTCACTTTGGTAGCAGCAGAGTTACGCCGTAGTGGTTTTGAGGATTTAATAGCAGCAGGACTTGTATTGACTGGAGGTGCAGCAAAAATCAAAGGTGCTTTGGAATTGGCTGAGCAAGTTTTCCAGAAGCCGGTTCATCTCGGTGCGCCACAGAATGTTAGTGGTATGACAGAAGTTTTGAACAATTCCGTGTATGCAACCAGCGTTGGTCTTTTGTTATCAGGATATCAACGACAACATGAAAAACAACCGGAGATTAAATTAACAACGGGAGCAAAGAGCCTTTGGAGGCGAATGAAGAATTGGTTTCAGGGAAATTTTTAAACTTAAGTTTCACAAGCTTGAGGAAAATCTTTAATTTTTAGGGACTTAAGGAGAAAAAGTAAATGTTTGAAATATCTGAGAACCAGATGGTGAACGCAGTAATTAAAGTGCTGGGTATCGGTGGTGGTGGCGGCAATGCTATTGATCATATGATCGAGGAAAGTGTCGAAGGAGTAGAATTTATCAGTGCTAATACTGATGCTCAAGCTTTAAAAAGTTCTAAAGCGACGGTTTTATTACAATTAGGAAATGAAATTACTAAGGGATTAGGAGCTGGTGCTGATCCGGAAATAGGTAGACTCGCAGCAGAAGAAAACAGAGATCGAATTCGCGATATGTTAAGTGGTGCTGATATGGTGTTCGTTACATGTGGTATGGGTGGTGGTACCGGGACCGGTGGCGCACCTATTGTAGCCGAAGTTGCCAAAGAACTTGGTGTTTTAACTGTGGCCGTTGTAACTAAACCATTTGTTTTTGAAGGCCGCAAGCGAATGTTGATTGCTGAAGAAGGAATTAGAAATTTATCTAGAAATGTTGATTCATTAATTACTATTCCTAACGATAAATTACTTAGTGTATTGGGGAAGAATATTAGTTTGTTAAACGCCTTTAAAGCGGCTAATAATGTTTTACTTGGAGCAGTACAAGGTATCGCCGATCTGATTACCAGACCAGGTTTAATCAACGTGGATTTTGCTGATGTGCGTACTGTAATGGCAGAAACTGGAATGGCGATGATGGGGACTGGTGTAAGTAGTGGTGAGCAGCGTGCCAGTGAGGCTGCTGAAGCTGCTATTTCTAGTCCTTTATTAGAAGACATAGATTTAACTGGAGCGTGTGGAGTATTAGTTAATATTACTGCCGGGTTGAATATGTCAATCGGTGAGTTTGAGGAAGTGGGCAATGTAATTAAATCATTTACCTCAGAGAATGCAACCGTTGTGGTTGGTACAGTTATCGATCCAAATATGCATGATGAATTACGAGTTACTGTAGTAGTTACTGGAATAGGTAGACAAGGTGAGATAATTGAAACAAAAACAAGTTTAACTGAAACTACAAAACGCGATGGTAGTATAGACTACCGTAAGTTAGAAAAACCTACTGTATTGCGTAATCAACCACAAGATTTTGCTGATGTTCCAATGGAAGAGGCAGGTGATAATATAGAATATTTAGATATTCCGGCTTTTTTACGACGCCAGGAAAATCGAGAAAATAGTGAAAAGTGACAGCAATTCTCATTTTGATGCTGTCATTCTCGCGAATGCGAGAATCCATTTAATTTGGGGCTCTTTGGATACCCGCCTTCGCGGGTATGACGTGAAATAGCACTTAAAATTGGTCAA
>CAYFQQ010000160.1:0-1987 GCA_964345265.1 uncultured Coxiellaceae bacterium | reverse complement strand
CCAATTTTAAGTGCTATTTCACGTCATACCCGCGAAGGCGGGTATCCAAAGAGCCCCAAATTAAATGGATTCTCGCATTCGCGAGAATGACAGCATCAAAATGAGAATTGCTGAAAAATCGGGAATACAACTTCTAATTTTTTTTCTGCAAAAATTTAATAATCATTTGATGAAATCATCAAATATCTAAACGGTTACTTAGAGTGCTTCAAAAAATTTCCATAGATTATCCTACAATCTCTTGTCTTCCCGCGGCTTGACCGCGGGATCCAGTACCCGCAGTATGCAGTATAATAAACATCCTTGTTGCTGGATTCCGGCCAATCCATGGCAGGAATGACGAAATTAAATCCTTAAGTTGACGCATATGCGCGTTCGCGGGTGATGACTGGAAATACAATATTTCCTTTACAAATAGTTATCCTCACGTGCATATTTTCATCCATAATTACCAAATCTGCATCTTTGCCTATATCAATACTGCCCTTTCTGGAAAAAACACCTAACTGCTTAGCAGGATTTTCGGAAGTCATCTTGACCACATCTAATAAAGTACAATCAGAAAACTTAAGCATGTTACGAACCGCAGAATCCATTCCCAAAACACTGCCTGCTAAAGTACCGTCAGCTAATCGCGCTTGATTATTTTTTACAATTACCGACTTTGTGCCTAACTTATAATTACCGTCGTTAAGATATTTAGCACGTATAGCATCCGTCATTAACACAATTTTATCAGGCCCTTTTAATTTCCAGATTAATTTTAATATCGCAGGATGAGTATGAACACAATCAGCGATGATTTCAGTTGTTACTTCGTCATTAAGCAGTAAAGCAGTAACTAATCCTGGATCACGATGGTGAATGCCACGCATTCCGTTGAATAAATGGGTAGCATGAGTACAGCCCTTTTGAATAGCGATGTTTGCTTGCTCATAACTTGCATTACTATGTCCTACTGAAGCAACCATATTCTGTTTAAACAAGTACTCTATCAATTCTAATCCGCCGTCAATTTCAGGAGCAACGGTCACAATTTTAATCAAATTATTAGCCAATTTCTGCCAATGTTTAAATAAATCGATATCGGGAGCAATAAATTGTTTAGCTTCATGTGCTCCGGGTTTTACGTGTGACAAAAATGGACCTTCGAGATTAATACCTAAAATTTCTGCCCCATGCGTATCTTGTTTATTAGCTACATAACTCGCTACTAACCGAAGAGCATTTTCTATATCATAACTTATTGCAGTCGTTGTCGTGGCCAAAAAAGATGTTACTCCTTCTTTAACTAAAACACTTCTAATTGCATTCAGTGCTGCATCTGTTGCATCCATAGTATCTGCTCCTGCAGCACCATGAACATGTATATCAATCATGCCGGGAAGCAAATGCCAATTAGGAGGAAATTCAAGAACTTTTACATCAGATTCGTTGAAATCGAAACTTCCAATATTTTCTATGGTGGTCCCTACAACCATTACTGCAGAATTTTTCAGTACAGAACTTCGCATATAGACGTTTAATCCTCTAATAAATAATGGATTAAATTTGCGCCCTTTAATCTTTATCTGGTTCATTAACACTTCGGCTTTATCATATAAATCGCACCAACGGTAGCATCGGCCTGTACAGGCACAATTCTAGAACGCAATTCTTCACCTAACCACGGCTTAACAAAAGGTGCGATACCACCAATTAAACTATATGGAAGTATTTTACTTTTATCAGCCGCACGATTCTCTAAAGCTTCATAGATTCGATCTATTTCTCGCCCTGCTTGTTTGAACAATTTTAGCGCCCAGGGATCTTGTAACTTGATATGTTCTATTACTAATGGTGCAATTTGAGCAAATTCAGTAGATTGAGCCTCATTAGCCCATGCAACAAAATGATAAAAGTCATTATCAAATTTTCTCAAAATAGCTTTTAATAAAGGCGAAAATTCAACTCTGCCATCATATGCTTGCATAACTAAACGCGTCGC
>CAYFQQ010000159.1:0-2366 GCA_964345265.1 uncultured Coxiellaceae bacterium | reverse complement strand
TTTGACCAATTTTAAGTGCTATTTCACGTCATACCCGCGAAGGCGGGTATCCAAAGAGCCCCAAATTAAATGGATTCTCGCATTCGCGAGAATGACAGCATTAAAATGAGAATTGCTGTAAGACTTGAGATCTACTTTACATTCTTCGATTGTTCGTGGATGATCCGGAGTACCATTACAATCAACAGTATTTGGATGACGATAATGAAATTCCGAGCCTTTTGGTAATCTTTGCACAGAATGCCAAGTTCTTTTTTCAAGGAATTCGTACTCACACCAAAGAAAAATCCCATTAGCATTTTTAGCTAAATATGCACCATAAAATTCCATCTGACCATGATGAGGAATATAATCACAATAAATAGGATCTTTACTAAGATATAACTCGAATTTAAACTTATCAACACTACCATAGTAATCAACAGCACTGTGAGGATGTTGTTTACACCACTTATGATCATAATAAAAATCAGTATCAGGTTTTGGACATGTTAAAGTAAATGTAGGAACAACACCGCTAATATCGAGTGTGAATTTGCCTTCTGTAGTTTTGTTTGCCGAATTTGTTACACCTATTGGAATAGTTACCTGAGATATACTTTTTTTCGTTTTGCCTGTTAAGGTAACTATTTTACCATCTTGACTCAAATTAATTTTCAACCCATAGTCATTCAAGGAATTAGCATTGATCTGTTGCAATTTTTCAGAGCCAAAATTAATATAGTTCGTTAGATCTTTATTTACCTCTTCATCTAGATGAAAATTCTGCTCAGGAATACGAACTACAGGATCAGTATAATACATGTTGATCCCAAAATGTTGAGTACTTTTGCTCCATTGGTTGGGTGAATCTTTAAAATTTCTGGCATATATCACAACAAGAGCACCATTATCCTTTATCTTCATTAAATCTGGTTTGGTTACTTTTCCAGAAATAGTTAAAGTACCATCATCATGCTTGTTAGGGTCAGGAGTGAATTTTGCCTGCAAGCCTAATTTTTCTTCACCGACAGCTTTAAGTTCCAATGTGTCATATTTTTGCAAAGGGTCTATAAATAAGTTCAGTGCTTCGTATGATTTGGAAAAAAATGTCCCATATGGAATATTTATGTCTTTTAGTATCGTATTTGGATTAGCAAACGGGTCAGTACCAAGTGCTGTTTTGTATTCGTCTTTAATCGCTAAGACTTGTGCCATATATACAGCTGGTTCAGCTGTCCAACTAGCTAGATCATTAAAATTGTTTGCTAAATTTAAATCATATCCAGAGTTTGATTTAGTTTTATTTGCTGCGAAACGTAAGTTGATATTTACTCCGACACGTGTATCGCTCTGTAAACCGTGGTTACCAATGATTCTTTCACCATTTAACCCTAATTCGAATCTGGCGTCATACAGGGAATGTAATAACCAGTCAATTTCAGCCTGATAATCTTGATAAGCTTGAATACTACTAGCTAACAATTGTAACTTTAGATGATTAGTAAGTAACTGTTGTAGATTTATAGCATATCCTAAGCCTTTATCATTGTTATTATCGGAATATTTTGTATCATAATTAAGATCGTCATAGCTCAACTGTAGACCGATAGAGGTCGTTCTAGTTGGCAATAAATTCAACTGCAAACCCCCATGAACATCAGTTCCTCCTGCAATATGTCTGAAATCCTCATATAATTGGGAATCTTGGCCAAAATAGATTTTTGACGATAAATCTTTACTTTGTGCTTTACTATAAAAAGTATTTAGAGCGATACTTTTTATAAAATTATGTGGTAATAAATATTCATAAGTTAAGCCATATGCATTTTGCCCAATCCATTTGTTCATTTCTCCGCTATCGAAATCGAATTCAAGATTCTGAGTTAAATATTCTGCTGACAATTTTAGCCGTTGTTTAGGGGTCAATAGGTAACCAAATGTACCATTAAAGCGGTGCAATTTTTTGCCACTTTCTACATCTAAAGAAGCCGCTAAAAAAGGATTTATAAGTTGAGTAAACTTGCCTTGGACGAAAACACCAAATTCCTTACTGTATTGTAGACCTAATGACAAAGGACCATACAATCCAAAATCTCGAGTAGACAAACTTAGAACTTGATCTTCAGTAGTTCTTTGAGCATCCGACATCGCACCCATTAATAATGGTGTCAATAACAATAACCACAAAAAATGCAATGATCTCACTACTCTCGTTACCTTCATTGATTATAGTTAAATCATACTATATTTTATGTCAATTACTAAATTTTTCAGCAATTCTCATTTTGATGCTGTCATTCTCGCGAATGCGAGAATCCATTTAATTTGGGGCTCTTTGGATACCCGCCTTCGCGGGTATGACGTGAAATAGCACTTAAAATTGG
>CAYFQQ010000158.1:0-3232 GCA_964345265.1 uncultured Coxiellaceae bacterium | reverse complement strand
CCAATTTTAAGTGCTATTTCACGTCATACCCGCGAAGGCGGGTATCCAAAGAGCCCCAAATTAAATGGATTCTCGCATTCGCGAGAATGACAGCATCAAAATGAGAATTGCTGTTAATTATAGCAGTTATTTGACTTATTGTACGAGGTTACTTTTATATCTCTTTAAGTACTAATTCATCAGGCTTAGGCAAAAAATCTTTTACAATTTTTATTTTACCTATGGGTTCGTCTGCATTTTTCATATAAGGATAGTATCATTGTACCATATAAATATCCATATTAATGGTTCAATTTCAGAATATGTGGGTTGTATTGAAGATCGCAAATCGTCATCCCGCGGCTTGACCGCGGTCAAGCCGCGGGATGACGAAAAGAGTTGCGGGACGACAGTTAAATAAAAACATAGCTATAGCTTACTTACAATACCGTCACCAACACATTGTGAAAGAAAAACCATATCAATAGCTGTAAAAATGTGTCATTTCCTCCTTCGCAGAAAACCAGGGTTTACTAGTTGATGAATGCGAAGGAAGAGCCTATCCTCCGTAGCTTTAGCGAAGGAGGATAGCCTTGGCGGAGGGGGGTTAATGCTGAGGATAGATTCCTAATCTATAATAACTCCCAATCGACTTTAATAAATTTTTTCTTAAGATCAACTTTGATGATTACGTTATCGGTATAAGGGATTAGATGTTGTTTACCGTTTTTTATTACTAAAACATCGTTACTACCGGTTTCCATTAGATGATCAACTATACCTAATTTTTTACCTGATTTATCAATTACGGTAAGTCCTTCAAGTTCAGACCAATAATATTCACCTTTAGGTAATTTTGGTAATTGGTTATGTTTGATATAGATGTCAATATGCGTATAGGTTTTAGCTTGGTCACGGTCATTAATGTCGGGTAATTTTACGATAATGTCTTTACCGTGCCACCGACTATCTTCAATATGAATTTGTTGCCATTGCTGGTTTTTTTTAGTCCACCATGGTTGATATTGTAATATTTTCTGTTTAGGATCGGTAAATGAGATAATCTTAATCCATCCCTTGATTCCATAGACACTACCAAAACGGCCGATTATTATTTTGTTTTGCATTTATTAATTATTCAGATTTTTCCTCAGTTTCGGTTTCTGTTGTTGGTTCGGTAGTTTTTCCTTCAGGTTCTTCTTTAGGTTTCTCCTTAAGTTCTTCTTTGGATTCCTCTTTAGGCTTTTCCTCTACGGGCTTTTCTTCAGGTTTTTCTTCAGGTTTTTTTGCTTCAGGCTCTTCAGGTTTTTCCTCAGGAGCCACTTTTTCTTCTTCAGTGGGTTTTGTGACTTTTGGCTCTTTTGCTTTTTTGGATTTAGGCTTTTTACGGACTGGTTCTTTACCCATTGCTATTTCGGCAAAGTTGTCAATTAAATATGCAACTTTTTCCGAAGGCTGAGCTCCTTTAGATAACCAATAATCAATACGTTCTTTGTTTAGTTGTAATTTAATTTCTTCACCGGCTGCGATTGGATTATAAAATCCTAAGCGTTCGACAAAACGACCATCGCGGGCATCACGACTGTTACTTACTACTACATGATAAAATGGACGCTTTTTCGCGCCACCGCGTGCTAAACGAATAACCACCATTGATGTTTACCTCATAAAAGTTTTAAAATTGAGAATATTACGTTAAATACAGTGAATTTGGAAGTGTTAAATAGGTTTTTGTAAATCTCGTATCATATTCATCATCTTGCCACCTTTAAAACGTTTCATAATTTTTTGCATTCGGCTAAATTGTTTTAAAAGACGATTTACGTCTTGTATTTCGGTTCCTGATCCTGTAGCGATTCTGCGTTTATGAGAACCTTTGATGATAGCTGGAAAATGACGTTCTTTCGGAGTCATAGAATTGATAATCGCCTCCATTTTGTTAAACATTTTATCATTAACCATATTTTTAGCGGCTTTAGGAAGCATTCCCATGCTGGGAATTTTAATTAGGAGACTACTGATTCCTCCTAGTTTTTTTAGTTGTTGCAATTGATCCTTGAAGTCTTCTAAGTCAAATCCTTTACCTTTAGAAATTTTTCGTGCAAGTTCTTTTGCTTTATCTTGATCAACTTTTTTTTCTGCTTCTTCTACTAGACTGAGAATATCCCCCATATCTAAAATTCGAGAAACTATACGATCTGGGTGAAAAGGTTCGAACGCATTGATTTTTTCTCCTGCTCCGATAAATTTAATTGGTTTACCGGTAATCATGCGGACCGATAATGCAGCTCCTCCTCGAGCATCGCCATCCGTTTTTGTAAGAATAACGCCGGTAAGAGGCAAAATATCATTAAAGGCTTTAGCGGTATTAGCTGCGTCTTGCCCGGTCATACTGTCGACAACAAATAGTGTTTCTGTTGGGTTAATGGCTTTATATATGTTGCTTATTTCATTCATCATTTCTTTGTCGATGTGCAGGCGACCGGCAGTGTCGATTATCACGACATCTATGAATTTCTTTTTAGCTTCTAAAATAGCTGCTTTAGCTATATCGCCAGGTTGTTGAGATATATGAAAGAAAGCTACGTCTATTTGCTTGGCTAAGGTTTCCAGTTGTTCGATCGCAGCAGGGCGATAAATATCGGTACTAGTAATAAGGACGCTTTTCTTTTTATTTTCTTTTATAAAGTAAGCTAATTTAGCAACCGAGGTGGTTTTTCCAGAACCTTGTAATCCAGCCATTAATATTATTGTCGGAGGTTCAGTTTGAAGATTAATGTCTTGATAAACTTTGCCTATAATATCAATCAATTCATCACGGACAATTTTTATTAAAGCTTCACCGGGCTTTAAACTTTGCATGACCTCTTGACCGATAGCTTTATTGCTTATGTCATCGATAAATTGCTTGACCACAGGTAAAGCTACATCAGCTTCTAAGAAAGCTGTACGTAAATCGCGCAGAGTTTCTTTTATATTATCTTCGGTTAGACGTCCGCGACCAGTTAGATTTTTTATTGTGCGGATTAGTTTTTCAGATAAGTTGTTAAACATAAAGCTATTATAACGGTATCGATTCAGGACACAAAATGATGTTAGCATGTTGTTGATGAATAGTATGTGCGCTTTTACTTCAGCAATTCTCATTTTGTTAATTAAATCTACTTCATTGGCATTTAAATTTTGTCATCCCGTCATGGATTGACGGGATCCAGGCTACGGGGATGTAAAAAGATCATATTTGTTTGGTAAT
>CAYFQQ010000157.1:0-2231 GCA_964345265.1 uncultured Coxiellaceae bacterium | reverse complement strand
TCGATAGAATATTGCCGCCGTATCGATAAGCGTATTCCATATATCTCGAAATCTAATCCTACCAAATTTACCTTGAAAATCCAGCTGAATTGGCGCTTCAACTATTTTGTAGTTACGGTGGCAGGCATTTACTAACAATTCAAGATCAAACGCATACTTTTTGACAAGGATGCAAGGAAATACTTCTTCAAGCACCTCCCGTTTAAAGAGCTTTATTCCAGTTTGCGTATCCCGCACTGGTAGACGGAAAAATAAGCGAGTCAATAAATGGTACACTTCACTCATTATCTTACGATACCAGGGATAATCAACTTGTGATTCAGGATGGCGTTTTGAACCTACGGCAACATCCGCGCTATTGTTTTGCATAGCATCATAAAGACCACCAAGCAGAGTCGGGTGCAAATCGAGGTCAGCATCGAGAAACGCTACGAGGTCACCACTTGATAAGCGGAAACCTGATAAAAGAGCATAACCTTTCCCGTGATGAGTTCCGTTTTTTAGAAAGCGTATTTTATCATAACCAGCAATTACTTTTTCAACTGCAATCGCAGTGTCATCACTACTGCCGTCATCAACTACAACGATCTCATGATCACAACCTATTTGCTCAAGCGCGCGCACAGTTTCTGAAATGGCTGCTACGACTATGTTTTCTTCGTTATATGCCGGCATGATAACCGACACTTTTCCCCTAAAATCTTGCACGCTAGCTTCTTTCACTAATAAATAGAGACATTATATTTGAACATAGTTTTAATACGGCAACATAAAGCAATTTCCTTCCTTATTTTCTATTTTTATCTACAGCAAGACCCCCAGTACAGAATATCTCTTCTAAAACATGCTCTTCTCTTCTTAAAAAGCTAAGCTCATTATTGGCTGAAATTGTTTATCAGGGCAGCTTTAGAATTTTGGTACATAAGTACCCAGTTGAGTACCAGCAGAAACAATCCGCTTCCAATCACAACAGAGATTACTGTTTGAAGTGTAGAATGAAAAAACCATATGAAAACAACCTGCAGTACAGTACAGGCTATGAGGAAAATAACAAACTTAAAATTATGAATGGAGAGATAATAAGCAATTATTATATTAATTAAGGAAAAGATCGTCATAGCAATACCAAATAGCCCCATAAGAGGTATGCTCTGATAGTAACGCGATCCAAATAGCAAAGAAACTATAAGCACAGGAAAGAAAAAATAGCTCATTGTGACCAAACCGCATAAGACAGCTACAGCAAGTAGACTTTTTTTCAAGACTGGCCAAGGGTCCTGCTCAAGAGTATGAAGTTCTGCAGCTTTTGGGAACATAACCATAGCAATTGCTCCCGGAAAGAATAAAACTATTTTTCCAAAAATCGCAGCAGCAGCATAATGACCAGCTTGGATAGGAGCAAAAAAATGTTTGACTATAATAACATCAATATTTGTGAGGATTGAAAAACACAATAATACAATTACCACTGGCCAGAAATACTGTTTCATTTCTGATGAATTAAGACCCTTATTATCGATCTCTCGATAAAGTAAAAATCTTAATGGTACGAATGCTAAAATAATAGCAACAACAATTGATAAAGTAATAGCAGCAAGCGCACCGCCTACACCCAAGCCAATCGCCACTAGTAGTATACCAAAAATCAGCTTCATTACTGCACCAGCTATCATATTCAAACCAAGCTGCTTAAAATTCTGTAATCCCTGTAGCCCACCGTATACAACAGGTGAAATAAGTGTCATAAGAACTACTGTTCCCAAAACAACAACTGGAATTCTCGATGGGATATTCAAAAAAGAAGAAATGTAGCCACTTAGCAAAATGAATATTGCAGATGCAAGAATGGAGTACCAGAATATCTTTCTTGTTAGCATAAGCAAAAAATATCGTATCCTTCCAAATTGCTCTTTGGCTTTAAAGCTAGCCACATACTTAGTAACTAATGTTTGCAAACTGCTAGCCGTAATAGAAATTATCATCAGCAATGAAAGAAGCGATGCTAAAATCCCATATCCTGAAGGACCAAGTGCTCTTCCCATATAGATATGAAAGATATAGTTTAAAAAGTTTGTAGCAGAAGTAGCAACAAACATTATGGTTCCATGCTTTAGGAGATTATCATTTGAATTCATCTTTCACCTAATTATTCAGGATTGGAAATTCGCAATTAGTAATTTGGAAACCAAACCGATTATTTTTAACCAAATAAAATCAAATTATCTACAACA
>CAYFQQ010000156.1:0-11985 GCA_964345265.1 uncultured Coxiellaceae bacterium | reverse complement strand
TGACCAATTTTAAGTGCTATTTCACGTCATACCCGCGAAGGCGGGTATCCAAAGAGCCCCAAATTAAATGGATTCTCGCATTCGCGAGAATGACAGCATCAAAATGAGAATTGCTGATCCTAACTTGGTTTCCTTTGATGCTAATCTTTGTTACTGTAATCTCAGCATCATTGCCGATCATGATAGATTCACCTGTACGTCTGGTTAAAATTAACATAACTTTACTCCTTTTGTTTGATAAGACCTATAAGACTGTTCGAAGTAATTTGCTCATTTACCGCATATATCAGGTTGATTAGATCGTATTTTTTGGTATCATTTGCTCTAGCATCATTGCATAGATTGGCGGTACCTACTTGTTCACGTTGTTGAACTGGGTTGGAATTTGATGAATTCTGGGTTGAGATTAGAGATTTCTCATTAACCTTTGAAGAAAGAATTACTTTTCGAGTTTCAGTAATTCTATCCATAAGAAAGCCCATATGTTCTTTTGTAATCAATGGTAATATCTTCACTAAGTAAGCCTTTATTTCAATTACATCATTAATGTGAAGCGAGGACATATTCTAAATTAACACTCATGAGTAAATTTGTCAATCATTTTTTAACCAATTTGGTAAAAAATCAAATACTATTCTTTACCCTTTTGTTACTATTAAAAACTAGAACTTATTATGATTTCCTAGTAGGATATCATTTCCTAGTAGAATTGGTGTATGTTTAAAGCAAGAATTGTGATTAAATTCAACATTAATAACGATGAAAACTGCAATAACACGTGATTCATCGAACCCTAAAAATCGGGGAAAACGTTTAAAATATATTAGAGAGCATTTACTAAATATATCTCGGTCTGAGTTTTGCAAAAATACAGATATTAACGCACAGTCATTAAAAGGATGGGAATTAGCTTGGGGTGGTGGTTTAACGGAGAAAGGAGCTGAAAAGTTTGTTAAGCGAACTGAAACATTGGGTATTTACTGTTCGACCGCATGGCTCTTGCATGATATAGGCTATCAACCGATACATATTACGGATGATTTAGATATTTCAAAAAGTGAGGATGAGCAAATAGCTAAAGAATTATTATTGTTTAGAGAACAACCGGGTGCGATTGACACTGTTATTAGTGATGATGGAATGATTCCATTCTTTTATCCTAAAGACTATGTTGCTGGATTAGTTACGAAAGATTTTGGTATGGCTATCGGTAAACAGTGCATCGTTATCACAGATAGTGACCATATTTACGTGAGAACATTACAACTTTCTGATAAACCGGGACATTATGATTTGGTTTGTTTAAACAAGTATACGAGTCTAAATGATATAACGATAGAAAATAAAAAAACACGGGTGGTCGCACCAATTGTCTGGATTAGAAAAAGGAATTCTAAGTAATAATACTGGGTTGGTAAGCTTTTATTTTATCCCATTTGACCGAATTTTTAGTTTTATCTTGTATTATACTGAAATAATAATTTGTATCAAGTTGCTTAACGTTGAAAAGGAAATCTCCCCATTTCCTGATCGGTTTACAATATTCATGTTTTGATAAAAGGAATAATAATTTTTCTCTTTTTTTAAGTGGTGATAGAATTGAATCGGGAGCGTCTAAACCTTCTACTAATTTCATTTGTTGATCTAAATCGATTTTGTTGCGAATAATTAACCAAGTTGGTCGAGCATTTTTGTCTAAGAATAAAAAACTTCCTGATCTGTCGATAAGGTAATATTCGACTGCATTTGCTCGTTCTTTTGTGCGATTAAACAAATTAAGATAAATATTACTCCTTAATAGGGATTCTAGCTTAACACCTAAGCCAGCAATTATTGTTTGTGATAAGTTTGCAAAATAGCGATATTGGAGATCGACTATTGCTTGCAAAAGTTCTTTGTGTAGATTTTCATTGTGTTTGAGTAAAAATTTATCGATAATCCCATCATTAAATGCTTTGATTGCTATTGCTCTATCCGCTCTTGCAGTTAATATAACTTTCATAATTCGCTTATTTCGAATTAGACGACAAAATTCAATTCCGTTTATCGTTGGCATCTTATAATCGATAACTACAATAGCTATATAATTAAAACGTGATTTATCATAAATAGTTTTATGTATATTACTAATTTCTATGTCTATTAAATGATCTGTTGTTGTGTCAACATCAATATGATCAAGAATTTTTATAGTTACTTTATTAATATCTTCACTGCTTTTATCTATTACTTTCATTGCCTCTTTGTAATCCGTGCAAGTAAGCATATCTAGGTTAGAACTAAGCTCTAGTTCCAAAGAATCTAGAAAGTTACGATTATCATCCAAGAATAAAACCTTTATCGGATGATAAAAACATGTTGGATTTAATCGTAATTTGTGTATATTAATATGTTTCTTTTCCTCTATTCTCATCTTGATCGATCTCATTACATAATTTTACCAACTTATTGCTTTCATCTTCTATAATTTTCATAGATCTTTTTAAAATTTCAAATTGTCTTTGTGTAGCCACTTGCACCTGATTCTTTAAGCAATAATTAGCAACGCGTTCTATAATGGATTGAACTGTTATAGCCATATTTTTAATTGTAACTACTGAATTTTCCATTTCATGTTTTATTAAATATCTACCTGACATCTTAATTGTTTCCCTGTTAATGTGTTAGATATTGGACTATCATTTAAATACACTATTTTTATTGCCTCATCAATATCAGTTTCGGAGCGAATCCCAATTACTAAATTGTCGTATTGTAATGAATCCCTTACGAATTGGATAGCCTGTTGAGCATTATTTGATAATAAACCGGAACTCAAAACACGAAAGGTAGTAATTGGTCCTTGGAGTTGTTTAACGCTATCTAAAGCTTTATTGGGGACAATAAGTTGTTCTAACTCATTGTAGTGAATCCAGTGTCCACTGAAAGGAAGATCACGGAGAATAGGGATTGTTACCGAAGGCCAATGAGAAATAGACCATGGTGTAAATCCGGCATTCTTTATAATTTCTAAACCTTGTTTTATTAAGTCCAATCTATTTAGCTTAGTTAACCATTCTAAATAATTAGATCCGAATACTACGATTTCTACATGTTTTTTTAGTAGCTCAAGATTTTTTTCAAGTTGATTTGCGTCCAAATATATATTAGATATCTCTTCCGCTGTAAGAATCGGTCCTTCTCGGTCTGGCAAGAACCATCGTTTCTGAATTACTTCTGGCAAGGAAAAAATACACTTCCGTTCCTCAGCTGTAAATTGCTTCTCTAACAAGGTTTTTCGTATTCTGTGTTGAATATCCCATAGTTCTTGATTATTTAACTTAAAACCGCATTTCCAATTAGGATTACCTATTCCAACGACATCATTATTAGTATGTTCTAAAAACTGTGTATAAGCTTGTATGAAATTTGGGCAAACGGAAATATCGAAAGTCCGTATGCCACTGTCATAAGCATATTTTAGCATTTTAATTTTTTTATCTAGAGGTAATTTTACAGAGCCAGGCAAAAAGTCTACCAAATAATCACATCCCATTACTAATTGGTTTTTCTCAAACGTTTTTACTGATTGATGTGGTCTAAATAACATAATACTTTTCTCAATATTAATTCAACTATTAGATAACCGCATTATATCATATAATATGTTAACAAAACGTTAATAATGGGGAAAATTTAGCGATATCGCTAGAGAATGATCAAAAGCCACTAATATCGATGTTTGGGACAACATCCTAAGCTTTTTGTTGGGCTAGAGGTTTTTCTAGCGGGAACATCTGAATTTTTCATAAAAAGTTATAGCACAATATATTATAAGTATTCCCTTTGGGTAATCAATGTGAAGATAAATATTATTAATAAATTAACAATATATTTAGGAGCTTGGATTATATATGATCTGTTCTATGGGATCACAAAATATTTTGTTAGTTTACATTTTATAACAGGTTATCTCAGTTTAATTGCTCAAGTTAGTCTTGACCTAGTTTGCATGATCCTTTCATATGGTATTGCAAAAAACACGCAGAAACTCGAAAAATGTTTTTTTACATTGTTCTCTTTTTCTTTTGCTTTCAACCTGATCTCTGATGTTGGCTATAATACTATTGCAAATATTATAGGAATAACTAATTTTTCATTTTTCTCTGAGTTAACATTTGATGTACCTTTTCTGATATTTTTATTACTTCAGCTAAACGCTTGGTTTCTAATTTTTAAATTAATACATAATCGTAATAAACATGTCATACGATATTCAGTGTTGCTTTATTCTCCGTTTATTGTTTCAAGCATTATTGTACTTCTTACTTTTTTCCTGCTACCTTTTTGGCGGGTAAGTTTGACTTCGACTCAAGGATTATTTAATAGCCTTGATTCTATATTGCAAGTAATAACATTCGCACCGGTTGTAGTTTGTTTATTTGCGGCAAAGGATAAAAAGTTAAGTTTGTTAACTTTTGGTTACCTGACTATTATTGCTACAGATTTTATGGTTCATATTACTCAAGTTGAGAAACTTCTAGTTACAAGTAGTTTATTGGAAATCTTTTGGATACTCGGATTACTATTATTTACCGTTGGTTTAATGAGTATACGGGAGGATCGAGATTTTATATTTGAATCTAATTTATATAATTGGAATAATTTAAAAACGCAGATAAATTATTGGTTGTTTATTGTTTCGTTATTATCTGCTCTCATACTACTTTTTATAAATACAGTCTTTACTAATTTAAGTATTCGAAGTGTTATACATATTCCAACAACGTTCATCATTTTTGCAATTTTAAGTGCTTTAGTAAGCAACGTTATTGCTGATTATTTGATTAAACCTTTTGAATATTTTAACAACATAATTAATGTTTACCGGAAAAAAAGAAATCCGTACCAACATAATAGGGGATCTAAAATAATTATAGAAGAATTTAAGCAATTAGGAAATTGTTTGCATGAAGGACTTAATGCTATTAAAAATGAGCAATTTTATGAAAGAATTTACATTGATTCTGTTTTAAATTACGCAAATGAAATAAGGAATCCAACTGTGGCTATTAAAATGCTGTCTGAAGATATAGATGAGCTTTCTGATAAAAAACGTCGATTACTTAAGAATGCAGCGGATAGAATTATGTCTATAACCCAGCATGTACTGAGTCGCTTTAATAAACCTAATAGTAGTAAGGATGTAGATGCATTCAATCTGAAATTAACAAAAGATCCTGTTATTTTAATTGATGACAATAAGAATTTATCGATGGCTTGGGAAATGGAGGCGGATGAAGCAGGAGTTAATCTTACAGTTTATAATACACCAGAAGAATTTATAAATGATGCAGAGGTGCTTGATTATGATGCGATACTTTATATCGACGTAAATTTATCTGAGACATTGTCTGGTATCGAATTATCTAAGTGGGCACACTATAACGGATTTAAAAATATTAATTTAATTACAGGTGGTGATGTTAGTAAATTAAAAAATATTAGTTGGATAAAAAGTGTCTGTGGTAAATCACCGCCATTTGGCGAACAAGTAAAAAATTATAACAGAGTATAAGGATTTAAACAGTCTGTAAGGCTATTTGAAATGATTTAGAAGCTAGAGTATTAGTCTGTCATTATTAAAGTAAAAATAAAACGAACTTTTTGATATTTAAATATGAAGAATATTGATACAATTTTATCGTCATTAAATAGAATTATTATTCGTATATCATTGGTTTTTCTATGTTTAACGTTGTCTTTATGGCTTATTATACTAGTTAAATATCACTTTAACAAGAAAAACTTTGTTAGGACCCAGATTAATTTAGCTATTTCGGTTTATGAAACAAACTTGTATGAAAAATTGAACAACATTGCAAATTCTGATGTTTTCAAACGTTTCTTGCATGCTACCAATGATAATCGCGATATTTTTTTAAAACAATTTCTTAACAAAATACATTCTTTTAATGAAAAATCTATTGTTGGTATGAGCATTAAATGTAAGGTAGACTCCAAAAATACTAAATCACTTCAAAATAAAATTATCTTTAATTATGGTAAAGCTTCTTCTTATTACCTAACTTTAAAAATATGTTACCTCAATCATAGACTTAATCTTAAATCTAATTTATGTGAGTATAGTTGGAAGTTATATTTTTCTAAATATAAGCTTATAGATGCTCTTAAACATATCAATGGTAACATCAGAGTTTGTAAAAGGAATTGCAACCTAGTTAATTTAACTCCTCGAAACGTTCTTGGTCATTTTCCTATAATTGATAGTGTCTCTATGTACGTTAATCTTGATATGGAAGAATATACGAATGTATTAATATATTTTGTTGTAATTATTAACTTTATATTGTTATTAATTTTTGTTTTACTTATTTGTTACCATACTCGGGATACTATAAATAAGACTATTGCTAATCCTTTGCGTGATATGATAACGTCAATTAAAGAAGGTCATCGGTTACCTAATACAAAAAATTATATTGAAGAGCTTAAGTATTTAAATAACCAGGTAAAACGATATTATGAAGAAAAAGATAAGATAGAAATTACACGAATTGTGAACCAAGCAGCTCACGATATTCGTTCTCCTCTCATCGCTTTAGAAACAGCGATAAAAAATTTATCGGGATTATCTGAACAACAACGCATCTTGATTCGAAATGCGACTTTACATATTCGTGATATAGCAAACAATTTACTCCAGCAAAATATTAATAAGGAAAGTATTAATTTAGAAGAACTAAGAGGCGTGATGCTCATTCCAATCATTGAATATGTATTATCTGAAAAGCGAGTTGAGGTACTAAATAAAGATATTCAAATTATTAGCCGATTAGAAGCTGAAACATACGCTCTCTTTATTAAAGTTATATCTAGTGAACTTAAAAGAATCCTATCCAACATTCTTAATAATTCAATCGATGCTTTAAATGATATTGAAAAAGGCCTAATTCAGGTTCATGTTAAAAATACTAATACTCGTGTTATTATTGAAATCATTGATAATGGTTGTGGTGTATCGAAGGAGAAAATAAGTGAAATATTCAAAGAGGGTGTAAGCTTTAAGAAGAATGGGGCTGGGCTCGGTTTGTATTATGCTCAACAAAACATTGTAAATTGGCACGGACAGATCCAAATTAATTCTCAAGAAGGCATAGGAACTAAAGTTACAATTTTTTTACCTAAACAACCAATCGCTAAATGGTTTATAAAAAATTTAAGATTATTTCCCAACTCTACTTTAATTGTTGTAGATGATATAAAGGCTATTCGCAGCGTTTGGCAACACCGTCTTGATGAAATAAAAGGCCATGAAGTAAAAATTAAATATTTTGGAAAGCCAGATGCATTTTTATCATGGTATGACAATCGGAAGGAAGCAAGGTGCGAAGGAAATGTTTTTTTAATTGACCATGAATTTTCTGGAGAGGTATTTACCGGTCTGGATATAATAAAGAAAATGAATAAAGTGTCACAATGTTATCTTGTTACAAGTAAAGCGGAAGATTTCAATGTTCAAGACGAATGCCTGTGTTTAGGTATTAAAATAATACCAAAATATTTTTTATCGCATATTTTTCTATCGTTTATTAAACCTATTCCTGACATTGTTTTTTTAGAAAAAGATCTGGCACTATTAAACGCGTGGGAATTTAGGGCAATTAGAAAAGGATTGAATATTAAACTTTATTCGCATGCTGCTGAATTCGTTGTGGATATGCGTTTATATCCGCGTAAAACTAGATTGTTTATCTCCAGTGAGTTTTTTGATATTATTTCAACAATAATCGACATTGGTTTTGAGGATATTACTATAGTCTCACATGAGCCCGAAAAATTCAGAAAACAAAAGAAAGTGAAGATTCATTCAAAATATGCTCCATTTTAACCTCTAAAAATTAACCACCTATCAGGAGTAATTTCAGGCCATACACCTTTTAATCTTAAACCCTGCCCTGTAAATTCTAAATTAGAATTTTTTGTATTAACTTTTGCGCTAAGATCGGATTGAAAATCACGAAGATATAAATTTTCCATTATTGTATTATGTAAATCAATATTACCATTTATTTTAACGTTATCTAAATAAGCTTCGGAAATTTTTGCTCTAGGAGAAAGGCTTTCCTTATCGATTATGATGTTTTTCAATTTTAATGTGTTGATTTTTGCTTCACCAAAAGATAGGCTATCTACTTTGCAATTTGATATGTTTAATTGGTTTATTTTTGAACCAAAAAAACTGATATCACTTGAAACATCGCAGTCAGTTATTATGACTTGGTCTGCTGGAGCATCTCCTGGTGAAAACATTATTATTTTTCCTTTAACAATATGAATAGTATTAATTTGGGTTTTTGGCATATTAATATCTATAGTACTGTCTTTGAAAAAGACATTTTTTGCTTTCCCTTCGCTGAAATCTACATTGCTAGTATTTACTCTGTCTAATTTAAATTCATCGAGGTGTGCTGAATCAAAAGTTGAATTTTTTAATTCTCCATTTTGCATAGTGAATCTTAAGCCTTTTAAGTAGGAAAAATCTATATCATTAAATTTACTATCTTTCATGTTTAAATTAACTTCCGCCTGACGAAAATCTCCATCATTTATGTCTGTTTTTTCAAAATTTATATTGCTCGATGTAATTTGGTAAAAAGAACCGGTTTTAAAGGTGCAATCAATAAATTTGATGTTATTAAGTTTGCTGTGATCAAATAATACATTGTCAAATGCTATTTTTTCGAATGTAACATTGCTAAGATTAGAATGGCTAAAATCAATATTTTCTAATGTCCCATTTAATATTTGAGTGTTGATTAATTTGCTATTATGGATTTTTATTTCGCACCATCGAGGTTTATCAATCGTGCTATCTTCAATTACGATCTTATTCAAGTTTTTCTTCTCAATATTTAAATCAAATAATTTTAAAGGACGATGTGATGATAAATATTGATTTAGAGTATTAACATTATTTAAGTGTTCCTTAAATTCGAAAGTATTATGCGTCTTAGAAAACACGATGGTTGCTCCTACTAATATAATTATTAAAGTTGTAAAGGGTATTAGTGTTTTTTTGTTTATTTTCAACGTCACTTTAGTAATTTTCCTTGATAAGGATATTCATCAGGAAAATTTTTGTTGTACCAAAAGAGGTTCGGTATCTCTCCATGCTGTGTATGTCTTATTATTCTATATCCCCCATTAATTCTTTTGTCTATTTGTATTCTTATCACCCATGGTGAATCAAAATTATATTGTTTAAATCCTAAAGTATTTAATAAATTATTGTTGAATTTTATTGACAAAAAAATAACTTGTTCAAGCGCTTTTAGTAAACATCTGTTAAATTCAAAAGAATCAAACATTAACTGTATTGTTTTGTTTACTACTGTAAGTTCTGGAGAAATTTTAGAAAATTGTTTATCACCTTTGTACCCATAAAAAGTTATCTTTTCCACAAACAACACATCAGGTAAACCATCGTCTAGTTTCGCTGTGAATATATATGGATTATCTTCTGAACTTATAAAGCCTTTTTTGTCCATGTCTAAATCGAGATCGAAAAGTGTTTGTTCATGATCTTTTGAATCTGGAAATAGCTTGTGAGTATTTAAATACGAAGTTGAGGTTGGGTCTTTGCCGTGGAATACGCCATTGCCTATTAGATCGTAGTAATCCATTGCTACTGCGAATCTTGGTTTGGCAGTTTGGTTATTTGCTGTTAATGTTTTTATAGTTTCTCCATTGGAGAAATCTATAATTGTCGCCGTTGGTATATCCCATCCGTAACCTTGCATTTCTCCATTTAGATTTTGTACGGGAATCGGTCCCGCTGAGCCAGTTACTATTATTCTGGTTTTATCTCCTAGCTTTTTAAGTTGGTCTGTTGCCGATTCTAGTGAGTATCCTTTGGTAGTCATGTCTGTATCAACTTCATAGAGTCCACCGCGATGCGAATGTCCTGATAGTATGTAATGTTTTTTATTTGAGAACAAATAGTTTTTGAAGAATTCTAGTCTTAGCTTTTTAAATGTCCCTAGTGAGTATGTGTTGGGTTTTGATTCGATTTTGCCTTGTTTTGATAAAGAGTAATCGCTTTGGTAACTTACTAGCGTAGGATGCATAAAGATTAAGCATTGCTTATTTTGCTTTTGGGCATTTTCTATTAGTTTCATCTGTAGAGTAGTTAAGGCAAGTTCTGCTACTGGGAAGAAATCTGGTTCCAATAATCCTTCTTCATCTCCCCAACCAAGACCTATTAATGTTTGTTTATCTCTGTGGATGACAAAGTCGCTTAGTGGAGTAAATACATGATAGAACCAATCACTACACCATGGTGTGAAGTCGCCGAACCAAGTTTGGTAGTTACTAACGTGTTTTGGAGTTATTGCTTTGGTTTCTTTCAGAATATCTTTATATCCTGGTCCGAACATTAATATAGCTTCTGGAATAGTTAGATTATGATCACCTGGTATTCCCTCATTTGCTCTTAGTGGTCCGAGCCTGGGTGATATACCGTATGGGCATTCATATGAATCATGATTTCCTATTACAAGATATATCGGCTTTTGGTAATCATCGTAGAATTTTTTGATGAGACTAAATACTAGTACATCGTCTATACCGTATGGATGAGTCTTGTCTATTCTTCCTGAGCTTTTAATACGACTTAAATTTAGCTCAGTCCAAATGCTACCAGTGTTTTTAATGTCTATAGAATTAGGATCTATATTTCGGCTGTAGTCTTGAAGATCACCGGTGATCATTAGAATGTCTACGTTCTGCTGCTGCATTTGTTGGATTAGTTCTTCGGTACTTTGGTAACTTGAATGAGTAATTTCTGCTATGTGTTGAGAATTGCCCATAATTAATTGAGCTTTGTTTTTGCTGTTTTTAAATACAAAGTGTCTTGATGATATGTGTACATCTGTTAAGTGACCTATTTTTAGATTTTTTTTATCAGTGACATATACTGGATGATAACTTTGAATAGGATTGGATTCGTCAACGGAGATTTGATTTTGATTTATTTTATATGCATATTTTTGTGGAGCTTGGTACTCATTGACTGCTTTTCTAATTAGAGTATCTTGAATATCTAATAGAGGGTTTATGTGATTGTCCGGATCAGGAGAGTTTTCCCAGCATGCTTGTTCGTCTAAAATGATCCAGGACAGGTCATAGAGGTTGTTGGATTCTAAGTTGTGATTATGAATTTCGATTCGAAACAGGTATTTATAACCATTTTTAACATAGAATTGTATTGTTGAAGTTCGTAATTTGCCTATTGTGTTTTCGTTGTTATTTTTGAGTACTACTTTGTCGGTTGCAATGTCACCGTTTTCTGAATTACCACCTATTCTGGTTAAAAAAGTACAGATAATATTTTTTCCTGCCTCTTCATTAGTAGGAAACCACGGCTTTTCTTGCTGAGTTATTTGTTTGTAGTCTTTGGGTTGGTTTTTTACTTGCTCCCAAGTTCGTACATGCAGCATGCGATTGATACGACCACAGATCCATTCGCCGCCTTGTTTTGGTATTTGATGTAACGGGGGAAGTACTGAGTTTTTTAATGCTTCCGGGAAATAATCTAGCATTAGCACTTTGGTTCCTAATAGATAAAAGGTAAGCGGATCACTTTGCTTGATTATTTGCGGACAGCAGAAACTCGGATGAATAATGATCCCGGGTGCTTGTTCTAAACATATCGGCACTTTGTTGCTACGCTGTTGTGGAGTTAACAATACACTACGATTTTTTACTATTGCTCGGTTGCTCATGTTTGTTTTACTGATTTTAGTCATCCCGTACTTGATGCGGGATCCAGAATTACCTTCATATTGGAACATCCTGGATTCCTGCTTTCGCAGGAATGACGGTTTAAGTAGTAATGTTTTTTGAAAACTAAAGAAATTATCTGATTTTCGCAATACAGGAGTTTTTACTGTAGGCCCTGGATCTGGTGAATGTCCTTATTCA